>JAEZXF010000105.1 GCA_023419995.1 Pseudomonadota bacterium
CGCGCGCCGGCTCGCCCATCAGCGCCACGAGATCGACGCCGAGGCCGCGCGCCAGCTTTAGCAGCACGTCGTAGGTCGGCGACATGCGGTCGTTCTCGATCTTGGAGATGGTCGACACCGCGAGCCCGGCGCGCTCGGCAACCTGCTTCAGCGTCATCGAGGCGGACTGGCGCAGCGCCCGCAGGTGCGGGCCGAACGCGATGGCTTCCTTCGGGGCGGGGTCGCTGGTCGGCATGGTTCCCGGATCGTCGCACAGCCCCGGATTTCTGTCATTTGATTTTTACTATCGGAAAATCCGTTTGACAAAATTTTCTAATAGGAAAATTCTTGCCCCAAGAGGGGTGAGCGCATGGCATGGGTTGCCGTCATTATCTTCGTGGCTCTGACGCTGACCGGCGGCGCCGCGATCGCCTATGTGACCGGCGCGGCGGCCGTGCTCAGCTTTCTCGCCGCCGACCAGTTCCGCCACCTCGCCATCCTGCCGCAGCGCGTGCTGAGCCAGCTCGACGTCTTCACCTTCCTCGCCATGCCGCTGTTCATCCTCGCCGGCGAGCTGATGAGCCGCGGCGGCATCACCCGCGCGCTGATCGACCTAGCCATGCTCATCGTCGGGCGCTTCCGCGGCGGGCTGGGCCACGTCAACGTCGCCACCGCCATCTTCATGTCGGCGATGTCCGGCTCGGCGGTGGCCGACGCCGCCGCGACCACCAGCGCCCTGGTGCCCGAGATGCGCAAGCGCGGCTATCCGGCCGAATACGCCACCGCGCTGACGGCGGCGTCCTCGGTGCTAGGGCCGCTCATCCCGCCCTCGATCGTGATGATCTTCTACGGCGCGCTGATGAACGTGTCGGTGGCCGCGCTCTTCGCCGGCGGCATCCTGCCGGGCTTCTTCGTCGCGGGCGGGCTGTTCGCCTACAACGCCTATGCCGCGCGGCGCTACGACCTGCCCGGCGGCCGCGACGTCGACATGCCGCCGGTGGCGCTCACCCTCTACAAGGCGCTGCCGGCGCTTCTGGTGCCGTCGGTCATGCTGGGCGGCATCGTCTTCGGCATCGTCACGCCGACCGAGGCCGCCGCGCTCGCCGTCGTCATCGCCATCCTGACCGGCGCGGTCTACGCCTTCATGCAGCCCGGCGCCACGACCGCGCAGGCGCTGCGCGACCTCGGCGGCCACGTCAACGCCGCTCTGGAGCGCGCGGCGATCCTGACCGGGGCGATCTTCGTCATCCTCTTCGCCGCCGCGATCTTCGGCTATCTGGTGGCGATCCAGAACCTGCCGCAGCAGATCGCCGTCTTCATCGACGCCATCGGCATCGGCGGCATCGGCTACCTGCTCCTCATCACCGTGTTCTTCCTCGTCGTCGGCACGGTGATGGACAACATGATGGCGATGGTGCTGCTCGTTCCGCTGCTGGTGCCGGCGGCCATCGCCGGCGGCGCGGACCCGGTGCATGTCGGCGTCGTCGTCTGCCTCAACCTCACCATCGGCCTCGTCTCGCCGCCGGTCGGCGGCGTGCTGATGGTCGTCTCCGCCATGAGCGGCGTCAGCTATCTCCGGCTGGCATGGGCGATCCTGCCGCTCTTCTTCCTGCTCGTCGTGATGCTGTTCGTGCTGGTGCTGGTTCCGGAGATCACGCTCTACATTCCGCGCCAGGCAGGTTTCGTGAAGTGACGAAGAACCCGCAAGAAAGGGGAACGAAAATGAAGATGTCTTCGAGGTTCATGCTGGGGGCCGCATTTCTCGCCGCGTCGTTTGCCGGCGGGGCGTCGGCCCAGGCGGAGGAGATCCGCATCGCTGTCGGCTGCCCGGCCGTGCCGGTCTGCGCCGACTGGGTGTGGGCCGAGGATCTGGCGGCGAAGCTCAAGGAGAGCGGCTTCGAGGCGACCGTCTATGCCGGCGGCGCGCTCGGCAAGGATCCCGAGCTGGTCGACCAGCTCTCGCAGGGCCTGCTCCAGTTCGGCGTCACCAACTTCGTGATGATCAACGAGATCGACCCGCGCGTGCAGGGCTTCATCGCGCCCTACATGTTCGACGACATGGCCCACATGTTCCGCGCGCTGGACGAGACCGACCTGCTCGATTCGATCGACGCCAACATGCAGAAGCAGGGCGTTCGCATCGCCGGCCTCACCGGCCTCGGCGGCACCGTTGGCATCTTCAACTCGAAAAAGCCGGTCGCCAGCCTCGCCGACCTCGAAGGCATGCGCATCCGCGCCATCGACGCCACCCAGACCAAGCTGATCGAGGAATGGGGCGCCTCCGCCGTCGTCATCGACATGCCGGAATTCATGACCGGCCTGCAGCAGGGCATGGTCGACGGCTACGTCAACCCGCCGGTGGTGGCGCTGATCTTCCAGCACACCGACTACCTGAAATACTACACCGACGCAGGCTCCGGCACGCCGTTCCGCTCGGCGCTGATGTCCAACGACTGGTACGAGGGGTTGCCGGACGGCGATCGCGCCAAGGTCGATGCGGCGATCGCCGCCGCCAACGGCAACAACCGCGCCTGGACCGAGGCCGCCTCGAAGAAGGAGCTCGAGCAGCTGCGCGAGCGCGGCGTCGAGGTCGTCCCGCTGACGCCCGAGGCGCGCGCCGAGTTCGTCGAGCGCTCCAAGGCGGCGTGGCCGCATCTGATGCCGGCCGACGCCATCGATGCCTTCGTCGCCGCGGCGGAGAAGACGCGCCGATGAGAAGCGCCGGCCATGCCGTCGTGGCGCTGAGCGCCAGGATAGACCGCGCCTGCCTCTTCCTCGCGAAGGCCGCGCTCGTCGGCATGGTCGCCGTCATCATGCTTCAGGTCGTCTCGCGCTACGGCCTGAGGCAGCCGCCGGTCTGGACCGAGGAGCTTGCCCGTTACCTGATGGTGTGGGGCGGGCTTCTCGGCGCCACCGCCGCGTTCCGGCGCGCCGCCGCCCCCGCCATCGCGCGCGTCGACGCGCGCGCCGGCGACCGCCGCGCCTGGTTCGCCAAGGCCGCCATCGCCGCGACGGCCATCGTCTTCGTCGGCCCCATCCTCTATTTCTCGCTGGTCGGGGCCGGCTTCGATCTCTCGCGCAGCTTCATCATGCGCATGGCCGCGCGCACCTCGCCCGGCCTCGGCGTCAACCTCGCCTTCATCGCCGCCGCGATCCCGACCGTATGCGTCATCATCCTCGTCCATCTCGCCGCGCGCGTGATCGACGGGCCGCTCGCGCGCAACGAACCGGAGCAGGGCTGAATGGCCGCCTCCGAACGCCACGCGGCCGACGACCACGCCGACGTCGTCGTCATCGGCGCCGGGATCGCCGGTGCGTCGGTCGCGGCCGAGCTTGCCGCCTCGCGCCGCGTCGTGC
>JAEZXF010000114.1 GCA_023419995.1 Pseudomonadota bacterium
CCCGCCCAACTTCCGCGTCCTGCGGGTCCTGGCCGTCCGCGACGTCACCCCGCACATGCGCCGCATCACCTTCGGCGGCGATGATGTCGCCCGCTTCGCCTCGATGGAGGCGCTGCACCTCAACGTCCTGATCCAGCATCCGGACCGCGTCGAGCCGCAATGGCCGAGCGTGGGGCAAAACGGCCTCGTCGCGTGGGAAGACCCCGAGCGGCGGCCGGCCTTCCGCAAGTACACGGTGCGCGCGATCGACCCGGCCGCCGGCACGCTCGACATCGACTTCGTGCTTCATGCCGATGCCGGGCCCGGCTCGGCGCTGGCCGGGCGGGCGAAGCCCGGCGCCCGGGTCGGCGTGGTCGGGCCGGGCGGCGGCGGTCTCGCCCCGGCCGACTGGTACCTGTTCGCCGGCGACGAGACGGCGCTGCCGGCGATCGGCCGCATGCTGGAGCACCTGCCGCGGCACGCCCGTGGCCATGCGCTGATCGAGGTGGCCGACGAAGGCGAGATCCAGCCGCTCGCCGTCAGGGCGGCGATAGAGGTCGAATGGCTGTGCCGCGACGGCGCCGCGGCCGGGACGACCACGCTCCTGCCCGACGCCGTGCGCCGCACGCCGCTGCCGGGCGACGGCTCGCGCGTCTATGTCTGGGCCGGCTGCGAGTTCGACGCATTCCGCGCCATCCGCTCGCATCTGCGCAAGGAGCGCGGCCTGAAGAACGACGAGCATCTCGTCGTGTCCTACTGGCGGCGCGGCGCGAGCGAGGAATAGGCGCGCGGCGCGTTCGCGGGGCTCTTCCCGGTCGCGGCGTCCGGCGGATGCCCTCGGCCGGTCAGGCGTCCTCGCCGGCCTGGCCGGCGATGACCGCGAGGAAGGCCGGGCCGTAGGGGTCGTGCTTGGCCTCGCCGACGCCCGGACCCGCCGCCATCTCGGCGCGCGAGGCAGGGCGCGCCGCGGCCAGCTCGACCAGCGTGCGGTCGTGGAAAATCACGTAGGGCGGCACGTTCTGCGCCCGGGCGAGCTCCATGCGCTTCTCGCGCAGCGCCTGGAACACCCCCTGGTCGGCCTCGGGCAGCACGGTCGCCGTCCGGCTGCGCGCCGCCTTGTCGCGTCCTGCCCGCGGCGGCGACGGCACGCGCAGCATCAGCGTGGGCTTCTCGCGCAGGAACTGGCGTCCCGCCTCCGAGATCGACAGCCCGCCATGGCCGGCCATGTCGACGTCGATCAGGCGCAGCGCGATCAGCTGGCGCAGGATCGCGCGCCAGGTGCGGTTGTCGTGCTCCCTGCCGATGCCGTAGGTCGAGAGGCGGTCGTGGCCGAGCTGGGCGATGCGCGCGTCCTCGATGCCGAGCAGCACGCCGACGACATAGGCTTGGCCGAAGCGCTCGCCGGTGCGGTAGATGCACGACAGCGCCTTCTGCGCGGCGACGGTGCCGTCGAAGAGCGTCGGCGGCTCGGCGCAGGTGTCGCAGTTGCCGCAGGGTTCGCAGCGGTCGCCGAAATAGGACAGGAGCACCTGCCTGCGGCAGCCCGCCGTCTCGGCCAGCCCGAGCAGCGCGTCGAGCTTCTGCCGCTCCATGCGCTTGCGCGGCTCTGGCGTGTCGGATTCCTCGATGAAGCGGCTGCGCAGCGCGATGTCCTCGTAGCCGTAGAGCATCAGCGCGTCGGAGGGCAGGCCGTCGCGCCCGGCGCGGCCGGTCTCCTGATAGTAGGCCTCGATGCTGCCGGGCAGGTCGAGATGGGCGACGAAGCGCACGTCGGGCTTGTCGATGCCCATGCCGAAGGCGATGGTCGCGACCATGATGACGGCCTCGTCGCGCTGGAAGCGCGTCTGGTTGGCCTCGCGGGCGGCACGGTCCATGCCGCCGTGATAGGGCAGGGCGTCGTAGCCCTGCGTGCACAGCCACGCCGCGGTCTCCTCCGTCTTGCGCTTCGACAGGCAGTAGACGATGCCGCTCTCGCCCTCGTGGTCCTTGAGGAAGCGCCTGAGCTGGGCGCGCGGGTTGTCCTTCTCGGCGATGGCGTAGCGGATGTTGGGGCGGTCGAAGCCGGCGACGAAGGCGTCGCGCCCGGCGATCTGCAGGTGGGCGAGGATCTCGGCCCGCGTCGGCTCGTCGGCGGTGGCGGTCAGCGCCATGCGCGGCGTGTCGGGGAACAGCCCCACCAGCGCGTCGAGCTGGCGGTAGGAGGGGCGGAAATCGTGGCCCCATTGCGAGAGGCAGTGCGCCTCATCGATGGCGATCAGCGACAGCGGCACCTGCGCCAGCCGCTCGAGGATCTCCGGCTTCAGCAGCGTCTCCGGCGCGACGTAGAGAAGGTCGAGCGCGCCGCCGTGGATGTCGCGCCACAGGGCGCGCCGCTCGTCGCCCGGCAGGTCGGAATTCAGCGCCGCGGCCCTCACCCCGGCCTGGCGCAGCGCGGCGACCTGGTCGGCCATCAGCGCCAGCAGCGGCGAGACGACGATGCCCATGCCGGGCCTCGCGATCGCCGGTATCTGGTAGCACAGCGACTTGCCGCCGCCCGTCGGCATCAGCACGAAGGCGTTGTTGCCGGCGATCACATGCCCGACGATCTCGGCCTGCGGCCCGCGGAAGGCGTCGTAGCCGTAGACGGTTTTCAGGATATGGAGGGGATCGGCGGCCACGGCGGTCTGCTTCGGGAATCAGAGGAACGCAGCCCTCATAGC
>JAEZXF010000138.1 GCA_023419995.1 Pseudomonadota bacterium
GCGCTGGCGGTAGACCGGCACGCCCCACACGAAGCGCTGCACCAGTTGCGTCTTCACCCGGCTATCGAGGCGGGAAACATCCCACAGCGGCGTCACCCGCCAACGGCGTCCACAACGACGGCACTTCCGCCGGCCATCCGAAAGACGCCAGCTCCAGCCAAACCCACAATCGGGGCATCCAGACATCGCCAAATCCTCAAGGGTTCGGTCCAGATTGGATAGGCATTACCTTTTATTAAACATGTCACCGAACACATGCCGGCAAAGCACTGAAATACCCCGTTCCCGACACCATTCCGTCGAAATCCGGCACGATCCTTCGAGCATGTGAAACACGCGCTCCGGATCGAGCGCCCAGGGGACTGAAAATGCAACGTACCGCCGCCCATTCCGCCATCGAAGCCGAACGCGAGCGCGCCCAGCGCGCGGAGTACTCCAAGCTGACCGCGCACTACGGCAAGATCGGGTCCGGGGCGCTCAACGCCGCGCTGATCTACGTGAAGCGCAAGAAGGTCGCCAAGCTAGGCACGAAGACTGCCTAGCAGGCCAAGCCCGATCGCGGCCATCACCAGCCCGATCAGGATGTCGAGCACGCGCCAGGCCAAGGGCCTGGCGAAGACCGGCTGAAGCAGCCGCGCCCCGTAGCCCAGGCTGAAGAACCAGACGAAGGACGCCGCCATGGCGCCGACGCCGTAGGCCAGCCGCGCACTCCCCGAATACTGCGCCGACAGCGACCCGAGCAGGACCACCGTGTCGAGATAGACATGCGGGTTGAGGAAGGTGAAGGCGAGGCAGGCCGCCACCGCGGCGCGCAGGTCGCCCTGCCCGCCGCCGGCGGCATGCAGCGCCTGCGGCTTCCACGCCCGGCGGAACGCGATCAGCGCATAGCCGAACAGGAACAGCGCGCCGCCGATCGTCACCACCCGGATGAGGACGGGCGACGACGCGACCAGCGTGCCGAGCCCGGCGACGCCGGCCGCGATCAGCACCGCGTCGGAGAGCGCGCAGATCAGGCACAGCAGGAAGACGTGCTGCCGCAGCAGGCCCTGGCGCAGGATGAACGCGTTCTGCGCGCCGATCGCCACGATCAGCGACAGGCCGAGAAGGAAGCCGGATACGAAGGGGGCGGCGCTCTGCATCGCCCTGCCCTGCCCGATCGGCCGTGCCTGTGCAATGGGCCAGCGGCGGCAGCGGCTCGGAACAGTCAGAACAGGCTGAGCTGGCCGCCGCCGGGGCCGGCGTCGTTCTCGTCCGGCGGCGGGGATGCCGCGGGCTCCACCGGCTCCTGAAGCTCGGGGCCGGCGTTCGCCACCTTGTTGACCCTGTCGGACACCGGGATCGCCTCGAAGAAGTCCGGCTCGACCGGCCGGACGATATCGGCCACGTCGCGCGGCTCGTTGCCGACGCAGTCGAGCCAGCGGGAGAAATGCTCCGGCCGGACGACGACCGGCATCCGCTCGTGGATATGGGCGATCGCGCTGTTGGCGGCGCAGGTGAGGATGGCGGCGGTGTCGATCTCCGCACCGCCGGGCTCGGCCCAGGTCTCCATCAGCCCGCCGAAGGCGACGACACCGCCCTGCCGCGGGCGCACCCAGTAGGGCTGCGCGTTCTTGCGGCCGGTTCCCTTCCATTCGTAGAAGCCCGACGCCGGCACCAGGACGCGGCGATGGCGCATCGCCGCCTTGAACGAGGCCTTCGTCGCCGCCGTCTCGGCGCGGGCGTTGATCAGCAGCGGAAACTGCGCCGGGTCCTTCACCCATGACGGGATGAACCCCCAGCGCACCAGCATCGCCTGCCTTTGCGGCTGGTTGGAGCCCGGTTCGCGCGCCGCGCCGGCGGCCACGACGAGAACCGGCTGCGTCGGCGCGATGTTGTAGCGCGGCGGAAACGCCTCCACCCCGGCGACGCCGAAGCCGTCCTCAACGACGGTGGCTCCCTGGATCAGCGCAAAGCGTCCGCACATCCGCCCGTTCCCTCCTATCGACGGCGCAGGCCGGAACCGGCGGAGGCGACATAGCCGTCGTAGTCGCCCTCCGCGTCGCGGACGCGGCGCTCCGCGGCCATCAGCGCGATGCGCTTGCGGTCGATGTCGATCTCGATCTTCTTGCGGTCCTCAGGCTTCTCCGCGCCTTTCAGCGCGGCAAGCAGCGAATCGAGCTCGCGGAGGACGGTATCCCGCTCGGCCCGGGCATCGTGAAGCGCCTTGGCGACGAAATAGGCGCTCTCGAACCCGGCCTTCAGCTCCGGCGGGCAGGAATTGGCGTAGAAGTTGCCCTGGCGCCCCTCGATCAGCCCGTTCTCCGGCGTGCAGTAGGCGCGGATGCCCTCCTCCCAGCCGATGCGCCACGCGGGTTCGTTCACCGGCATGCCGTGCTTGCTGCAGGCGTTGCGGTGCTCCTCGATGCGGGCGGCGGAACGGCCTGCGACGCCATCCTCCAGCCCCAGCTTCCGCCAGTCGGCGGTGCGGCACTCCTCCTCGTTCAGCGTGGCGCAGGACGAGAGCGCGACGAGGGCGGCGGACACCGCCGCAAACCCGCGCGCAAGCGAAAGACGGTTTGACATGAACGACGGCCCCCTGATTATTGGCTGCGCGCCGTGCGCCTGCCATGGGGCGTCGCACTGCGCGGCGACGCAGGAATGGCGCAACCGCGCCGATCAGACAAGACGAAACCGACCGACGGGACGAGAACGAAGGCATCCATGGCGCAGAACCCGATCCGCGCCGTCTCGGCGGCGATCCTCCACGAGGGCCGCTTCCTGCTGGTGAAGCGCGGCCGCGCGCCGGCGCTGGGCCTCTACGCGTTTCCGGGCGGCCGGGTGGAGCCGGGCGAGACGCTGGCAGAGGCGGTGCAGCGCGAGGTGATCGAGGAGACCGGCGCGCTCATCGCCGGCATCGAGCATGTGATCGACCTCGAGCTCGCCTCGGAGCAGGACAACCAGCGCGTCGAGTTCATTCTCTCCGTCCATGCGGCCTGCTTCGCCGGCGGCGAGGTGGCGGCCGGCGACGACGCGGCCGCCGTGGCGTGGCTGACGCTGGACGAGATGGCGCGCCTGCCGCTCGCGGGCTCGGTGCTGGAGATCGCGCGCCGCATCGCCGGGGATGCGGATGCGCCTTGCGCCGGCCACGATTCTCCGCGACAAGCCGGGCAATGATGCCGCGCCTCCTCTCCTTTGCGCTCATCGCGCTCTGCCTCCTGGCTGCCAGCGGCCAGGCCGCGCGCGCGGCCGATTCCCCGTTCGAGCGCGACCTCGTCCGGCTGGCCGAGGTCCTGGGCTCGCTCCACTACCTGCGCAACCTGTGCGGCGAGAAGGGCCAGGACTGGCGCGGCCGCATGGAGATGCTGCTCGAGGCAGAGAACCCCGACGAGGCGCGGCGCGCCCGCTTCGTCGCCAGCTTCAACCGCGGCTACCGCAGCTTCGAGACGAGCTACGCCACCTGCACAGCCTCGGCGGTGGAGGCGATCGGCCGCTACATGAAGGAAGGCGAGGCGCTCGCCCGCGACACGGCCACCCGATACGGCAATTGAGGGCAACCTGTTGTTGTGGATGGCGCAAATGCCGCAGTTGGGTTGCGCTTAACAATGCATTAACTTCTACATAAATGTGGCGGACTTCGCCGCATTTCCTGTGCTAGAAGCCTTAACGGGACATTAAGGGAGCGGCCGCCGGGATCGGCCGCGGTCATGGGTGGAACGGATGGATCGGGGCATCAGCGACATCGACCTGCTGATTCGGGAAGAAAAGCGCCTGACGGCAGTCGAGAGCTACGAGGACGCGTGGGCCGAGGGCCGCGCGGCCGGCATCGAGCCCGACATCATGGCCGACGCGGCCATCGCCACCGCCCTGGAGGAGCTCGTGCGCGCCAATGGCGAGGACGTGGCCCTGTCGCTGATCGAGCGCATGCGCGAACGGCTGGTCGCCGGCGAGTTCGATCCCACCCTGCGCGTGCACTGAACTTCACCTGAACAGCGCCCTCGCCCGGATCGGGCGGCAAAGCCACACTCCGGCAACCATTTTGTCGCGCGGCGCGGCCGGCGTCTCGCCGGGCGCGCAATTTTCGTTATAGTAACGGCTCCGGCCCCTGGATGCGGAGGTATGGCTGCCTGATGGCGACGAACGGCGCGAGCGGATCTCATCCCGTCATGATGCGCACCATCGCGCTTGCCCTGGCGCTGGCGGGCACGGTTGCCCTGCCGGGCGCCGCGCTCGCGCTGAGCGAGCTGCCGCGCGAGGACGTGCCCGTTCCGGAAGGCGGCGAGAACCCCGGCACGATCGAGCGCCACGACCTGCCGCCGCCGGGCGGGACCGCCGATCCCGAAGCGGGGAGCGACGAGCCGGAGGACGGCGAGGCCGGGCCGGCAGAGGGCGAGACGCAGCAGGGCGAGCAGGCGCCGGATGCGCCGCCGGCCCAGGATGTGCCGGCCGACGCGCCGAAGCCGCCCGCGGTCAACATCCCGCTTCCCGACCCCGTCGTCATCCCGCGCGACCCGGAGCAGCGCCAGCCCGACGCCGAGGCGGGCGAAGAGGCCGATGCAGAGCCCGTTCCCGACGTCCTCTACGACCTGACGGCGCTGCCCGAGCCGGTGCGGCGCATGCGCGAGCTGATCGTGGAAGCCTGCCTTTCCGGCGACATCGAGCGGCTGCGGCCGCTTGTCAGCACGGGCGAGAACGCGACGCAGCTTTCCTTCGGCGAGGTGGGCGGCGATCCGATCGCCTTCCTGCGCGACCTGTCCGGCGACGAGCAGGGCCACGAGATCCTCGCCATCCTCTACGAGGTGCTGTCGGCCGGCTACGTCAAGCTCGGCGAAGGCACGCAGGAGGAGATGTATGTCTGGCCCTATTTCTTCGCGGTGCCGCTCGACGCGCTGACCCCACCGCAGCGGGTGGAGCTGTTCAAGATCGTGACCGCAGGCGACTACGAGGACATGAAGAACTACGGCGCCTATATCTTCTACCGCACCGGTATCTCGCCGGAAGGCCGGTGGCTGTTCTTCGTCGCCGGCGATTAAGCGAGTAGTGAGTAGTGAGTAGTGAGTAGTGAGTAGTGAACAGGTTAGCTCCGACCTTT
>JAEZXF010000155.1 GCA_023419995.1 Pseudomonadota bacterium
GACCTCCCGATCAATCATCCACCAACCAGCCACGGCCCCGCCGGGGAAGGAGATACCTATGCAGCGACCCATTCCGAATGGGGCGGCAATCCTGCTCGCCTCTATCCGCGAGATCGAGACGGGCAAGACCGACCGATCCGCCTACGATGTCATCTACGGCCACAAGCAGGGCAAACTCGCCAAGTCGCTCACGAAGATGACCTATGGCGAGATCATCGACGCGCAGAAGGCGTGGTCGAAGAACCATGGCTCGAGCGCGGCCGGCGCGTACCAGTTCATGCGGGCAACGCTCATCGACCTCGCCAAGGCCAACCCCTCGATCAGCGGCAGCGACCTGTTCACCGCCGACCTTCAGGACCAGCTCGGGTTCCAGCTTCTTGAGCGACGCGGGTACAACGAGTTCACGGCCGGCAAGATCAGCCGAACCGAGTTCGGCAAGCGGCTGGCGCAGGAGTGGGCATCGTTCCCGGTGCTGGCAGCGGTACAGGGGGCTCATCGCAAGATCCAGCGCGGCGAAACCTACTATGCCGGCGATAAGCTCAATAAGGCGCTTGTGGCACCCGAGCGCATTGAGCGGTTGCTGGATCAGGTCAAGGCCGCTGGCGCTACAGCACCTGCAGCACCTGCGAAGCCTGTCCCGGCTCCCGAGCCCGCACCGAAGCCCCAAACGCCGCCAGCGGCCACGCCTGTGCCCGCCGCAGGCAAGGGCGACAGCATCTCCGGCGCAATCCTCGGCATCGTCGTACTGGCGCTGATCGCGGCTGCGGCCTTCATCCTCGGAGACTGACATGAGCGCGCTAGCATCTATCCTGCTCACTGCCGCCGGCGAGCTGGCGGTGCCGATCATCAAGAAGATCCTCGGCGACAAGCTCGGCGGGGCGGGCGGGGAGATTGCCGGCAAGGTGATCGACGCCATTGCCGAGAAGGCCGGTGTGTCGCCCGAGGCGTTGCCCGATCTGCCGCCCGGCGAGCTTCAGGATGCCATCGTAGCGGCGGAACCGGAGGCCGCCGATATCCTTATGCATCACGTCGAAAGCCAGCGCCTCATGAACGAGACGCTGCAAGCTGAACTCGACAAGGGCGGCCCGACGTGGACATGGGCATGGCGCCCCGGCTGGATGTGGCTGCTCGCCTTCGTCTGGCTCTATGCGCTGATCTTGCGGCCGCTGACCAACGCGGCGTTCGGAGCGTCCATCGAGGCGATCGACCTCGGCATCCTCATGACCCTCACGGGCGTGTTCACCGGCCTCTACATGGGCGGGCATACCGCTTTGCGCGGTATCGAGAAGTGGAGGTCGGGCAAATGACCTTCCACGACCTCCTCATCTCTCTCGGCATCAATCCAGCGATCCTCTATGCCGGCGCCGGGGGCGGCCTGCTGCGCGCGCTTAGCCGCAAGAAGATCAAGTTCCGGGAGATGTTCGTGTCGCCAATCTGCGGCGCGCTGGCCTCGGCCTATCTCACCTTGCCGGCGGTGCAGTATGTCCAGCTCGTCGGCTGGCCGCTGCCGGAAGACGCGGCGCAGGTGGTCCTCGCCTCGGCGTTTCTGGTCGGCACGTGCGCGATGTGGATCGCGGATCTGGTGTTCGGGTTCATCGCGCGGCGGCTGGGGCTGTCGCAGGAGCCGCCCGCTTAGGGAAGATCGGCCACCCCTCGTGCGCTCAATCGGGGTCTGGTCCATCATAATCAGAGGGCGGGCTCACTGATCGCCAGCGCGAGGCGATTTCCTCTGCGGCGCTTTCAATGCTGGCTAGACCCCTTGCGAAAGTTCCAGCAGGGCGGTGCTCAACGCCGTTGATAACATCCACTGCCAAGCAAAGGCTCGGGTCCGGCTCGCCCATCCCTTTCATGTGACGGCCGCAGAAGGTGAGCACCAGTCCAGCTATCGTCTTACATTTCTCGACGCGGGCTTTAGTCTTGGGTTCGCCGCGCGAGAAAAGCAGTACCACCCCACCAATGCGATCCTCAGCATCGCGGTTTGGCACATGAATAGTCACGTCGAGATCAACGCTAATCCGTGTCGGCCACATATCCAGAAATGGCAGCCGACCGGTGACTGGCCGGCATTCCAGCTTCGGGAAAGACAACCTGTTGTAGGAGCGCTGAAAGGTATTGATTGCCTCAAGGGAGCCCCGACTATCACGCTGAATCCACTCTGTGGCGTCCGTCCTACGCTGACGTTTCTCCAAATAGTCCGCGGCGTCCGCGAGGTGTCGAATGCTGCGTGCTGCATCGCCGAGAAAATGGACCAGACCCTCCCTCGCCTTGACATATTGAGCGACTACGGAAGTCGAGGGAAAGCGCGCACTGCGGATCAGTCGCGTTCGACCTTGCGGCGTCGATTGCAGATACTCGGCAATCTGGTTGGCCGACATCTGCGGGTGCGCACGATATCTATACTTGGTTTCTGAGGCTGCCATGGATGACGTATCCCTCACAATACGAATCACCGAAAGCCGGTCCATCTGTATAGCACCCTTGCCGGGTGAACTATATCGGAACACTGGGGCGAAAGGTCTTGGTGGTGAAATGGGATATTTCATCTTTGAGACGGATGATGATCGTCCTGATCTCGGCATCAATGTAATTGGCAAGGCTGCATCCATTGATGCCGCGCATCGGCTCTATGAAATCCTCGTTAGCCGGTCAGCGCTGGCCGCGCAGTCGTAACTCCTCTTTCGTCGTCTACGGGCTGATACCTGCGCCGCCGCTGAGTATCACCGCCGCCCGAGCATGATACGCAAGTAGCGCCCCGCTGCCGAAAGGTGGCGGGGCTTTTCGCTTGTCTATCCCGGCGCTATCCTGCCGCCATGTCCAGCAACGGCACCATCCAAGGCATGATCGACGGCGGGTATCTCGCCCGTGCCTACTGCCACAACAAGGCTTGCGGGCATCATGCCGAACTGGACTGGCTGGCCCTGCGCGACAGGCTCGGGCCGGATCACGGCTCGATGCGCGACGACATCGTGCCCAAGCTGAAATGCTCGAAGTGCGGGGGTCGAAAGATCGGGCTCATCATATCGCCGGACCCTGCCAAGACGGCCGGCATGAGCCACGCCGGCAACGCGTATCAGAAGGCTAAGGGTGGGCGGTGAAAGTTTTACACCCACACTGATATGATTGGGGAATCTCGCCTGAATTTGCAATGCTTTTACAAGCAACAACTTGATATTCAACGAATAGGGCGTGCTTCCCAAGCTTACGACGAGGGTTCGATTCCCTTCACCCGCTCCATCAATCCTTTCAAGCTCTTAGCCGCCGTCTCCAACGGTTGGCCGTCGCGGCGGACGGGGCGTTTCCCCGCCCGTTCTCTCTCGGATTTCGGCGGGCTGTGTTTTCCCCGGCTGCCGCGTCTCTTGGGGGTGACCTCCTGCCGCCGCGCGACTCCAGAGGCCTCGGTGGGATCTTCGCCGCAAGGTGCTCCTTCGCACCTCGACTTCCCCGGTGGCGCGGACGTCGTCCGGGCAGGTGGCAATCAACTGTCGGTTATACGCCAGCGGCCGGGCTTCGGCCGGCCCCGACCGGCGCTTCGCCGGTGAATAATCGCCGCAAGCGGCGAAAGCGGCATCTTCCGTCTTGGCAGGCCGATCCGGATCGACTAGATGAGCCCGGTGCCTGGGCGTATGCCCGGTGCGTTCGGAGAGGTGGCCGAGTGGTTGAAGGCGCACGCCTGGAACGCGTGTATACGGGAAACCGTATCGAGGGTTCGAATCCCTCTCTCTCCGCCACACACCATTAAGTTATTGATATAAAAAGAAAAAAACTCGGAAAGTGGCGCGGTTCCGCGCCGTTTGCGGAGATGGTCCGGTCTGCGGAGAGCGTGTCTGGAGCAACATCTGGTCGCTCCGACGGCTTTTTCTCCGTCGCTCATTTCCGCAGTACGGAGTGGCCGGAGCGATGGGCCGCTTTTGCTACTCTGCAAACGCAATGCGGCGCCGAAGCGCCGCAGATATCGTGACTCGCTGTGATCCATCACATTCCGGACAGGACGATCTGCTCGTCCCAGTCGATCGGCAGACTGGCGGTGCGTAGAGATGTTGCGCTGACCGAGGCGGGCTGGGTCCCGGCGAGGATGGCTTCGACGATCGCGGGCGCGAGAAAGTTCAGTCGGACGAGGCGCGACACCCAGGAGTCGTTGACCTTTTCCTCGCGGGCGATGCTGGCGATGTCGATCATGCCGGTCTGAAGCTGTTGCCACCAGCTATGCCCCTTGCGCAGCAACTCGACGAGGCCGGGATCAGGCCTGCCCTGTGAGACCGGCCGGCCATCGCGCTGGACCAGCCGGATGGTCCGACCGGTGCGGGTCAGACGGACCGGCGAGGTAAGCGGGATCGAGGTCTGTGTACCTGCAGAGACCTCGACAGCCAGAGCTGCACATAGAGCCGTGACTGACAGTTCGACGGCTACCTCATCTGGCTGGACACTAACCTTCGCCACAAGATTGCGGATCGTATCGCGCCGCTTGCTACGGACGGAAGCGGCAAGTTGTTCGGCCTTTTTGAGGATCATCCGCAGGCGATTGCTTTCGAGCGGTATCCCTGCTTGCGCGAGCAGGGCCAGCGGATCATCGAGCGCCTCGGCCAGAAGCCGGCTGACGGCCGCCTCGATCTCCAGCGCCGGGATACGCAGGCCATCAGTGGCGTGCCGGTCTGCATCATGCTGGAGCGATCGGCTCACATAGTAACGATAGCGGACTTTCCCTTTGCAGGCATGGACGGCGACCAGCGGTTCGCCGTGCTGATCAAAGATGCGGCCCGCAAGCAGACTGGGCGACTGTGTCCTGCTGCCCGACCTCTCGCCCTGCAGATTGGCGACAAGCATCCGCTGGACGCCGTCCCAGGTTGCACGATCAATGATCGCCTCATGTTTTCCGGCATGGACCTGCCCCTTGTGATGGATTTCGCCGATGTAGATGGGATTGGAGAGCAGCTTGTAGATCTGCCCCCGGGTGAACGGACGGCCGCCTGTCGCCCTCCCGGTCGTGGCAATGCGCTCGGGCGCAATAATGCCTTCTTGCGCCAGTTCTCCGGCAACCAGGCGAACATTCCCCAGATCGAGGTAACGCGCGAAGAGGTGTCGAACGATTTCGGCATGCTCTTCGACGATCGCCAGCGTCCTGCCATCGGGCTTGTAGCCAAGCGGCGGGTTGCCACCCATCCACATGCCACGCGCCTTGGATGCGGCGATCTTGTCGCGGATGCGTTCTGCGG
>JAEZXF010000191.1 GCA_023419995.1 Pseudomonadota bacterium
AAATAGGGCAGCACCTTGTCGCCGCCGATGTCGATGGTGCGGAAGGTGACGGGCTTGCCGCGCGCCGCGTCCAGCACGTCACGATAGAGCCGCTCCTGCGCCTCGGCGCGCGGGAAGGTCGAGGCGACCATGAACTGGAGCTCGGTGCGGAACAGGCCGATGCCGGCCGCGCCCGATTCGGCGAGCTGCGGCAGGTCGACGGCGAGCCCCGCATTCATCATCAGGTCGATCTGCACGCCGTCCTTCGTCACCGACGGCTTCTTGCGCAACTCGCGGTAGAGCTCCTGCCGGCGGGCGCGGAAGCGCACCTTCTCGGCATAGGCCGCCTCGACGTCGGACGGCGGGCGCAGGTGCACCAGCCCGTCGACGCCGTCGACGATCACCGCGTCGCCGTTCTCGGCCATCGACACCGCGCCCTTGGCCTGGCCGGTGACGGGAATGCCCATGGCGCGCGCCACGATCACCACGTGGCTGGTGATCGCGCCGTCCTCCAGCACCAGCCCGCGCATCTTCTCGCGCGGATAGTCGAGGAGTTCCGCCGCGCCCATCGAGCGGGCGACGATGATGGCGTCGCGCGGCAACGAGGCGGCCAGCGTTTCCGGCCCGTGGCCGAGCAGCATGCGCAGGAGCCGGTTGGCGAGGTCGTCGAAGTCGCTCATCCGCTCGCGCAGGTAGGGATCGCTCATGTGCAGCATGCGCGCCCGCATGTCGGACTGCACCTTCTCGACCGCGGCCTCCGCGGTCAGGCCGTTGCGGATCGCCTCGTGCAGGCGGCGCACCCAGCCCGTGTCGTCGGCGAACATGCGGTAGGCTTCCAGCACGGCGCGGTGCTCGCCCTCGAAGGCGACGTCGCGGCGCGACAGCATGTCGTCGATGGAGAGCCGGAGCGAGCCCAGCGCGCCCTCGAGCCGCTCGATCTCCTCCTCCGAATCCTCGTTGAACAGGTTGGTGACGACGATGCGCGGCTCGTGCAGCACGACGTGGCCGAGGCCGATGCCGTCGTTGAACGAGGCGCCGGCGATCGTCACCGGCCGCGACAGGTCGAGCTCGATGCCGGGGCGCACCAGCCGGGCGAGGTCGCCGGTGGCGATCATCTCGGCGATCACCATCGCCGTGGTTTCCAGCGCCTCGATCTCGTCCTCGCGGTACTGGCGCATGGTCCGGTTCTGGACCACGAGCACGCCGAGCGTGCGGCCGGCGCGCAGCACCGGCACGCCGAGGAACGAGTTGTAGATCTCCTCGCCCGTCTCGGGCAGGTAGGCGAAGGCCGGGTGCTTCTGCGCCTCCGACAGCGCCAGCGGCCGCGCGCTCGCGGCGATGGTGCCGACGAGGCCCTGGCCGAGCCGGAGCTGGGCATGGTGCACGGAGGACGGGTTCAGGCCTTCGGTGGCGTAGAGCTCGAGCACCGAATCGGCACGCAGCACGTAGAGCGAGCAGACCTCGGCGACCATGTTCTGGGCGATGTCGTGCACGATGTGATCGAGCCGCTCCTGCGGCTCGAGCGGCTCCGCCATCAGCTCGCGCAGCCGTTTCAGCAATAGGCGCGGTCCTGCGGCCGTCTCTCGCATCGGACTCCTTTCCAACGCCTTCCGGGACGCCCGGCCGCAGGTTCCTCCACCCGCGGCCGCCGTCCGGTCCGGTCTGTGCCGGCGACTCGTCGTCTACTGCTTATCGAGCCCGTAGACGGAATGCAAAGTACGCACTGCGAGTTCTGTATAGGCGCCGTCGATCAGGATCGAAATCTTGATCTCCGAAGTGGTGATGGCCCGGATATTGATGCCCTTCCCGGCCAGCGCCTTGAAGGCGGTGGCGGCGACGCCGGCATGGCTGCGCATGCCGATGCCGATCACCGACACCTTCGACAGGCCTTCCTCGTGCTGGATCACGTCGAAGCCCACCGTCTGCTTGACCTTCTCCAGCACGGCCAGCGCCTTGACGACGTCGCCGGCCGGCACGGTGAAGGTCATGTCCGTGAACTTGCCGTCCTCGGAGATGTTCTGGACGATCATGTCGACGTTGATGCCGGCCGCGGCCAGCGGGCCGAAGATGCCGGCGGAGATGCCCGGGCGGTCCTCGACGCGCCGCAGCGAGATCTGCGCCTCGTCCTTGGCGTAGGCGATTCCGGTGACGACTTGCTGTTCCACGATCTCGTCCTCGTCGCAAATGAGGGTTCCGGGCGGATTGTCGAAATCGCCCATGCCGGGCGCGTCCGGCGCCTCGAAGGAGGAGCGCACGAAGGTGCGCACCTTGTGCACCATTGCCAGTTCCACCGAGCGCACCTGCAGCACCTTGGCGCCGAGCGAGGCCATCTCCAGCATCTCCTCGAACGAGATGCGGGCGAGGCGGCGCGCCTTCGGTTCGATGCGCGGGTCGGTGGTGTAGACGCCGTCGACGTCGGTATAGATGTCGCAGCGGTCGGCCTTCACCGCCGCCGCCAGCGCCACGGCGCTGGTGTCGGAGCCGCCGCGGCCGAGCGTGGCGATGCGGTTGTCCGGGCCGACGCCCTGGAAGCCTGCGACCACGGCGACCTGGCCGAGCCCGAAGCGGCGGACGAGCTCCGAGCCGTCGATGTCGGTGATGCGCGCCGCGCCATGGGAGTTGTCGGTGCGGATCGGGATCTGCCAGCCCTGCCACGAGCGGGCGTCGACGCCCATCGACTGGAGGACGAGCGCCAGCAGCCCCGACGTGACCTGCTCGCCCGAGGCGACCACCGCGTCATATTCGCGCGCGTCGTAGATGTTGAAGCTCGAGCCCTCGGCCTTCGAGGCGTCCTGCACCCAGCCGACGAGCTCGTTGGTCTTGCCCGCCATGGCCGAGACGACGACCGCGACCTCGTGGCCGGCATCGACCTCGCGTTTGACGTGGCGCGCCACATTGCGGATGCGGGCGATGTCGGCGACCGATGTTCCGCCGAATTTCATCACGATGCGCGCCATGGAAGCGGCCTGCCTCTGGATGCTGCCGGAAACCGGAAATGACTGGAACCGCCCCGGCGGACCGGGGCGCGAATGCGCGGCCTCCTTAGCC
>JAEZXF010000242.1 GCA_023419995.1 Pseudomonadota bacterium
TCAAAAGCGAACCGTCGAGGAAACCTGGCGTCACATCGGCCACCTCGTAGCAACCATCGAACCCGCAGAATGCTCAAATTACCTCGAAAATGCCGGGTACGCTTCCGTCAAAACATGAAACGCTCTAACGCCCTCGCGAACCCTGTGGATTCGATAGTCCTGCCGGCAGGCCGTCGCCCCTGCGAACCTCGCGGGTTCGCTCCGTCGCCCTTCCCCGCTTGCCTTCACCTCACACCGATGCGTTGCGCGCACCTCCGGCGGAGTGGCCTGACCGGGTCGGCGGGCGGGCGCGCCTGCAAACCCATGGGTTCGATGGCTCCGCCGCTGGCCCTCAGCCTCACGCCGACGCACCGCGCGTACATGCCGGCAGGGCAGTGGAGCCGTCGGAGGATGGTCGCTCCTGCGAGCCTCGCAGTTCGGTCATCTGGCCTTCTCCGCTCGCCTTCGGCCTCAGCCGATATGCTGCGCGCCGGCTCCGGCTGGGCGGCCTGACCGGGTCGGCGGGCGGGTGTCCTTGCGAACCCGGAGGTTCAATCCTCGCCTGTTCCTCAGGCCCACCTCCCCTCGCACTGCGGTCGCCTCCGCCGTTCGCGCAAAAGAAAAGCCGGGCAGAACCCGGCTCTTCAGGCAAACGAACGATCAGCAGCGTCTCAGTTGACCGCTTCCTTCAAGCCCTTGCCAGCCGTGAACTTCGGCACGTTGCGGGCCGGGATCTTCACTTCCGCGCCGGTCTGCGGGTTGCGGCCGGTAGAAGCCTCGCGCTTCGAGACGGAGAAGTTGCCGAAACCGACCAGACGGACGTCGCCACCGTTCTTCAGCTCGCCGGTGATGGCGGAGAACACCGCATCGACGGCAGCCTGAGCGTCACCCTTGGAGATCTTGGCGGCTTCCGCGACGGCGGAAACGAGTTCGTTCTTGTTCATTGAGAATTCCCTTCCCTGTGAAAGACCGGCGATTCGACTCGGCCGGCAGGAGCGGGAGTTTAGGAAATCCGCTTTACCCGACCAAGCGGGAAACCGGCGCGCGGCACGGTTTTTCCCGGATTTCTGCGGGTTTCAGCGAAAAGGCCGGGCAGATGCCCGGCCTTTTCGGTTGCTTTCGGAGGCAAATGCCGCCGTCAGTGCGCGAGAGTCTGCGCGCCGGACGGATCGGTCTTCGCCGCGGCCGGCTCGACGGGCTCGACCCATTCGATCGGTTCCGGCATCCGCACCAGCGCGTGCCGCAGCACCTCGCCGACCCGGCTGACCGGCACGATCTCCATGCCGCTCTTCACGTTCTCCGGGATCTCCGCCAGATCCTTGGCGTTTTCCTCGGGGATCAGCACCGTCTTGATGCCGCCGCGAAGGGCCGCGAGCAGCTTCTCCTTCAGGCCGCCGATCGGCAGCACCCGGCCGCGCAGCGTGACCTCGCCGGTCATGGCGACGTCCTTGCGCACGGGAATGCCGGTCAGCACCGAGACGATCGCCGTGACCATGGCGATGCCGGCCGACGGGCCGTCCTTCGGCGTGGCACCCTCCGGCACGTGGACGTGGATGTCGCGCTTGTCGAACAGCGGCGGCTCGATGCCGAAGTCGATCGCCCTCGAGCGGACGTAGGACGCCGCCGCCGAGATCGATTCCTTCATCACGTCGCGCAGGTTGCCGGTGACGGTCATCTTGCCCTTGCCCGGCATCATGACGCCCTCGATGGGCAGCAGCTCGCCGCCCCCCTCGGGCCAGGCAAGCCCGGTCACGACGCCGACCTGGTCCTCGCCGTCGATCTGGCCGTAGCGGTAGCGCGGCACGCCGAGATAGTCGTCGAGGTTCTTGTCGGTCACCTTCACCGACTTCTTCTTCGTGCGCAGGATCTCCGTCACCGCCTTGCGCCCGAGCTTCATCAGCTCGCGCTCGAGGCTGCGGACGCCGGCTTCCCGAGTGTAGAGCTGGATCACGGCGCGCAGCGCCTCGTCGGTGATCGAGAACTCCTTCGGCTGCAGCGCGTGGTCGCGGATCGCCTTGGGCAGGAGGTGCCGCTTGGCGATCTCGACCTTCTCGTCCTCGGTGTAGCCGGCGATGCGGATGATCTCCATGCGGTCCATCAGCGGCGCCGGGATGTTGAGCGTGTTCGCCGTGGTCACGAACATCACGCTCGACAGGTCGTACTCCACCTCGAGGTAGTGATCCATGAAGGTCATGTTCTGCTCGGGGTCGAGCACCTCGAGCAGCGCCGAGGACGGATCGCCGCGGTAGTCCTGGCCGAGCTTATCGATCTCGTCGAGCAGGAACAGCGGGTTCGACTTCTTCGCCTTCTTCATCGACTGGATGACCTTGCCGGGCATCGAGCCGATATAGGTGCGCCGGTGGCCGCGGATCTCGGCCTCGTCGCGCACGCCGCCGAGCGCCATGCGGACGTACTCACGGCCGGTCGCCTTGGCGATCGACTTGGCGAGCGAGGTCTTGCCGACGCCGGGAGGGCCGACGAGGCACAGGATCGGCCCCTTCAGCTTCTTCTGGCGCGTCTGCACGGCGAGATACTCGACGATGCGCTCCTTGACCTTGTCGAGGCCGAAATGGTCGGCGTCGAGCACCTCCTGCGCGAAGTTGAGGTCCTTCTTGACCTTGGACGGCTTCTGCCAGGGCAGCGAAAGCAGCCAGTCGAGGTAGTTGCGCACGACGGTCGCTTCCGCCGACATCGGCGACATGGTCCTGAGCTTCTTTAGCTCGGCGTCGGCCTTCTCGCGCGCTTCCTTCGACAGCTTGGTCTTCTTGATGCGCTCCTCGATCTCGGAAGCCTCGTCGCGGCCGTCCTCGCCTTCGCCGAGTTCCTTCTGGATCGCCTTCATCTGCTCGTTCAGGTAGTACTCGCGCTGGGTCTTCTCCATCTGGCGCTTGACGCGCGAGCGGATGCGCTTCTCCACCTGAAGCACCGAGATCTCGGCCTCCATGAAGCCCATGGCCTTTTCCAGGCGCTCGCGCACCGACAGCGTCGCCAGCATCTCCTGCTTGTCGGCGAGCTTGACGGCGAGGTGCGAGGCGACCGTGTCTGCGAGCTTGGAATAGTCGTCGATCTGGCTGGCCGCGCCGACGACCTCGGGCGAGATCTTCTTGTTGAGCTTCACGTAGTTCTCGAAGTCGGCCACGACCGAGCGCGCGAGCGCCTCGACCTCGACCTCCTCCTCCTCGGGCTCGGAGAGCGCGACGGCCTCGGCCTCGTGGAAGTCCTGCCGCTCGGTGAAGCTGGCGATGCGCGCGCGCGAGGTGCCCTCGACCAGCACCTTGACGGTGCCGTCCGGCAGCTTCAGCAGCTGCAGCACGTTGGCGAGCGTGCCGACGTCATAGATCGCGTCCGCGACCGGATCGTCGTCGGCCGCGTTCTTCTGGGTGGCAAGCAGGATCTGCTTGTCCGCGCCCATGACATCCTCGAGCGCCTTGATGGACTTCTCGCGCCCGACGAACAGCGGCACGATCATGTGCGGGAAGACGACGATATCGCGC
>JAEZXF010000088.1 GCA_023419995.1 Pseudomonadota bacterium
GCGCCGCGTCGAGCGGGCGAAGCGCCATCAGCGCGCCGGCCGCCTGGCCCAGCAGCAGGTGGCGCTGGCCTGCGGCTATGCCTCGCAGAGCCATTTCACCCGCGCGTTCCGCGCCGCCACCGGCGCCACGCCCGGGGAGTGGCGCGCCCTGCGATAGGATCGCCTCAGGCCGGAAGGCCGGCGAAGCGGTCGAACAGGCCCACGTCGCCCATCTGCCCGCCCTTGAGCATGACGAGCATGCCGTCGCGCGCCTGGTCCTCGCTGCGGGTGCGGCACAGCGGGACGCCGGGTGCGATGTGCGCGCGGTGCGCCAGCCCCCAGATGCCGAGCGCGCGCGCGATGCGGCTCGACGTGTCGCCGCCGGCGACGGCGAGGCGCTTGACCGCAGCCGCCTTCAGCACCGCGTCGACCAGCGCGGCGCTGCGGCCGGCGAGCGCGCGGTCGGCGGCGGGGTGTGCCGCGCCGGCCGGGGTGGTGAAGAGCAGCACGTTGCGGCCGTCGCGCAGGAGGGCGGCCGCCCAAGCAGCTCGGCATCAACGACATCCATTACTCGATGGTCGTGGTGACGGCGATGAATGTCGGCCTGATGGCCCCGCCGATCGGCATCGGCTTCTACATCGCCTGCAAGATCGGCAACGTGCCGCCGGACGAGGCGATGGGCGCGATCTGGCCCTATATCGGCGCGCTCATCGTCGGCCTGCTGCTCATCGCCGCGATCCCGGCCCTGTCGATCGCCTATCTCTGAGGCGGGGAGCCTTTCCCCGCCGGCTGCCGGGCGCCCGGAAGACCTTCCCCGGCTTGCCGGTTGCATTTCCCCGCCGCGGTGTGGATTGTCTGCGCAGGCGCGCTCGACCGCGCGCCGGCACCGACGCAGACAGGGAAAGGATCCGCATGCCCGGCAGGCCCGAAGTGACCGGCTTCTTCGACCCCCGCACCTGCTCGATCCAGTACGTCGCCGCGGACCCCGGGACAGGCCGCTGCGTCATCATCGACCCGGTGCTCGACTACGACGAGAAGTCGGCCGCGACCGCGACCCTCAACGCCGACGCGATCCTCGGGTTCGTCGCCGCCAGGGGCTACGCCGTCGACTGGGTCCTCGACACGCACCCGCATGCCGACCACTTCTCGGCCGCCGCCTATCTCAAGGAGAGGACCGGCGCGCCGATCGGCATCGGCAGCCGGATCGTCGAGGTGCAGAGGCTGTGGAACGGCTTCTACAACCGGCCGGATTTCCCGGCCGACGGCTCGCAGTGGGACAGGCTGTTCGCCGAGGGCGACACCTTCCAGGTCGGCGCCATCCCGGCGCGGGTGATGTTCTCGCCCGGCCACACGCTCGCCTCCGTCACCTACGTCGTCGGCGATGCCGCCTTCGTCCACGACACGCTGTTCATGCCCGACGGCGGCACGGCGCGGGCCGACTTCCCCGGCGGCAGCGCTGTGGCGCTGTGGCGCTCGATCCAGGACATCCTCGCCCTGCCCGACGCCACCCGCGTCTTCACCGGCCACGACTACCAGCCCGGCGGCCGCGAGCCGGCGTGGGAATCGACCGTGGCCGAGCAGAAGGCGAAGAACATCCACGTCTCGGTCCACCGGACAGAGGCGGCGTTCGTCGCGGCGCGGCAGGCGCGCGACAGGACGCTTCCCGTGCCCAAGCTGATGCTGCATGCCCTGCAGGTGAACACCAATGCCGGCCGGCTGCCGGAGCCCGAGGGAAACGGCACCCGCTACCTCAAGATCCCGATGAACCTGCTTCCGGGCGCGGCGTGGGACGAGTGACGCATCCCCCCGAGGGTCAGCACAGCGGCGTGCGGCATTCCGGCCGGCCGCGCACGCCGACGTCGAGCACGAGCGTCAGGCCGGCCAGCGGCTCGGCCGCGAGCTCGGCCTGAGAGAGCGGCTCGGCCGCGCTGGTGACGTAGAGCCTGTCGAGCGCCGGGCCGCCGAAGCAGCAGCAGGTCGGATGGCTGACCGGCAGGTCGATCGCGGCCAGCACCGCGCCCGACGGCGCATAGCGCACCACCCGGCCGCCGGCATATTCGGCGTTCCAGACGCAACCTTCCGCGTCGACGCAGCTTCCGTCGGGCCGGGCCGGCGCCTCGGTGGTCGCGAAGACGCGGCGGGAGGAGATGTCGCCGGTCTCCGGGTCCTGGTCGCAGGCCCAGATGGTGTAGGCGCGGGTGTCGGCATAGTAGAGCCGCCGCCGCTCCGGATCGAAGGCGAGCCCGTTGGGGATGGCGAGCCCGCCCGCCTCGCGGCTGACGGACCGGTCGGGGCGGACGCGGTAGAGCGCGCCGACCGGGGCGTAGTCGGCCTCCCGCAGCGTCCCGACCCAGAAGTTGCCATAGGGATCGACCCGGCCGTCGTTCTTGCGGTGGCCGTCGGCGCCGGGCTCGGGATCGACGAGGAAGTCCTGCCGCCCCGTCTCGGGATCGTAGGCATGGAGGCCGTCGTCGCAGGCGAGCAGCAGCCCGCCCGCCTCGCCCAGCGCGATCGAGCCCAGCCGGCGGCCGCGGACCGGGTGGCTGCGGCAGATGCCCGTCTCCGGGTCGAGGCTCCACAGCCGCGGCGTGAGCACGTCGACCCACCACAGGCGCCGGCTTCTTTCGCACCAGAGCGGGCACTCGCCGAGCCGGCTGCGCGCCGGCGCGGCGGGCTCAGCCCGCATCGCCGCCGGCCGCGGCCATGTGGACGTGCCCGCCGAGGAACAGCTGGCCGACGCGCGGATCGGCGAGCAGCTTCGCCGCCTCGTCGTGCATACGCGTCTGGCCGAGCTCGAGCACGAGGCCGTAGTCGGACATGGCCAGCGCCGCCTTGGCGTTCTGCTCGACCATCAGGATGGTGACGCCCTGGTCGCGCATGCGCTTCAGGGTGGCGAACACCTCCTGCACCAGGTTGGGCGACAGGCCGATCGACGGCTCGTCGATCAGGATCAGCTTCGGGTCGAGCAGCAGCGCGCGCGCCACCTCGAGCTGCTTCTGCTGGCCGCCCGACAGCTCGATCGCCTTGCGGTTGCGGAATTGGCGCAGCATCGGGAACTGGTCCATCACCGCCTCGATGCGGTCGCGCACGGCCGCCTGGTCGGGCGCGGTGATGCCGCCCAGCTCGAGGTTGTGGTAGACGGAAAGCTGCGGGACGATGTTGCGGCCCTGCGGCACGTAGGACAC
The DNA here is from genome assembly GCA_023419995.1 of Pseudomonadota bacterium. GTDB lineage: Bacteria > Pseudomonadota > Alphaproteobacteria > Rhizobiales > Rhizobiaceae > Aerobium. Next base: position 3,165 of record JAEZXF010000088.1, read on the forward strand.
GCCGTGCGCCAGCATCTGGCGCGGGGTCTGGCGCGTCACGTCCTTGCCTTCGAGCAGCACCTGGCCCGAGGTGATGTTGAGCAGCCCGAACACCGCCTTGAACACGGTCGACTTGCCGGCGCCGTTCGGCCCGATGATGGTGGTGATCGTGCCGCGGGGAATGCGGAATGAGACGCCGTTCAAGATGGTGATCTTGCCGTAGCCGCCGTGGAGGTTCTTGAGCTCGAGCATGGTCAGCCTCCCAGATAGGCGTCGATCACGGTCTGGTTGGCGCGGATGTCCTCCGGCCTCCCTTCGGCGATGATGCCGCCTTCCGCCAGCACGATGATGCGCGTGCACAGGCTCATCACGAACTCCATGTTGTGCTCGATGACGACGAAGGTGGTGCCGTGCTCGGCATTGTAGGCGGTGAGCCGGTCCTTGAGGTCGGCGAGCATGGTCAGGTTGACGCCGCCGGCCGGCTCGTCGAGCAGGACGAGGCCGGGCCCCGCCATGAACGCCATCGCCGCGTCGACCAGCTTCTGCTGGCCGTAGGACAGGGAGCCCGCCAGCGTGTCGCGCAGGTGCGTCAGCCGGAAGAAGCCGATCAGCTTGTCGGCCTCCTCCGTCAGCCCGGCGTCGGGCGGGCCGAACAGGCGCGAGGCCATGGTGCCGTGGTGCTCCTGCCCGGCGAGGATGATGTTGTCGAGCACCGACATCTTCGGGAACACGGAGAGCTGCTGGAACGTGCGGCCGACGCCGAGGCGGTTCAGCTGCGAGGCGCGCATGCCCGACACGTCCTGGCCGTTGACCTCGACATGGCCGGCATCGGGCGCGAGCTGGCCGAGGATGCAGTTGAACAGCGTCGACTTGCCCGAGCCGTTCGGGCCGATCAGGCCGAGGATCTCGCCGCGGTGGACGTCGAACGACACGTCGTCGACGGCCCTGATGGCGCCGAAGCTCTTCGAGATGTTGCGGATGGAAAGGACGGGTCGGGTCATTTCAGCCTCGCTCCTTCCGCCAGGTCGGCGCGCGCCCGGGCGGGCCAGAAGCGGTCGCGCAGCCGCGCCCCGATGCCGAGCAGGCCGTTGGGGACGAAGGCCAGCATGACGATGACCAGCGCGGAATAGATGATGAGATAGTAGCCTTCGGTGAAGCGCAGGAACTCCGGCAGCAGGATGACCACCCCGGCGCCGACGAACGGGCCGAAGAAGAAGCCCGCGCCGCCGACCACGACCATCAGCAGGATGCGCAGCGAATGGGCGACGCCGAACGATCCCGGCTCGATGAACTGGACGAGCGGCGAGACCAGCGCGCCGGCGAGCCCGCCATAGGCCGAGCCGATGGCGAAGGCGAGCAGCGTGATGCGCCGCGTGTCGACGCCGAGGCTCTCGGCGCGGATCGGGTTCTCGCGCAGCGCCTTGAAGGCGCGGCCCCAGGGTGAGCGCACGATGCCCCACATCACCAGTGCCGCCAGCACCGTCACGCCGAGCGTGAAGTAGTAGAAGTTGATCTGCCGCGCCGTGGTGAAGAGGCCGAAGTCGGGCCGCGGCATGCCGATCAGGCCGTAGCTGCCGCCGGTCAGCCAGTCCTCGTTGCGCAGCAGGAGGAAGACCAGCGTGTTGAAGGCGAGGGTGACGAAGGCGAGGAAGTGCCCCTGCACGCGCAGCGCCGGATAGCCGAGCAGCAGGCCGACGACGAAGCACAGGAACAGGCCCATCGGCATGGCCAGCATCCAGTGCCAGCCGGCCAGCGTCAGCAGCGCCGTGGTGTAGGCGCCGATGGCCATGAACGACGCCTGCGCCAGCGAGATCTGCCCGGCATAGCCCAGCGTCAGGTTCAGCCCCATCGAGGCGATGGAGAAGATCAGCCACGAGGTGAGGACGTAGGTGATGTAGTTGCCCTGCCCGATCGGCGCGAGGATCGCGGCAACGAGGAGAAGGCCGATGAGGAGATAGCGCATCCAGGTCCGGCTCATCACACGGTCCTCCCCTCGGAGGTGCCGAGCAGCCCCTGCGGGCGCACGAGGATGATGACGATCAAGAGCACCAGCGGCAGCGCGGCGCGGTACTCGGCCGTGACGTAGGTCGCGGTCAGGTTGTCGAGCACGCCGATGAGCAGGCCGCCGGCCAGCGCGCCGCGGATCTGGTTGAAGCCGCCGACGATGGCGGCGATGAAGGCGATGAGGCCGAGCGTCTCGCCGTTGGAGAACTTGGCGAGATAGACCGGCGTGATGAGGAACGACGCCAGCGCGGCGAGCGCGGCGTTGATGAGGAAGGCGTAGAGGATCATGCGCTTGACGTCGACGCCGAGGATCTCGGCCACCGCCGGGTTCTGCGCCGTCGCCTGCATGCAGCGGCCGGTGCGGGTCCGGTTGAGGAACAGCGTGAGCAGGACGACGATGCCGAGCGACAGGACGAGGTTCAGGATGTCCTGCATCGACACCACCGCGCCGAGGACGTTGATCGCGTCGTGCGGCACCAGCGCCGGGAAGGGCTGGGCCTCGGCGCCGTAGAACTCCTTGACGCTCTCCTTGAGCAGGATGCCGAGCGCCATGGTGGCGATGATGAGCGAGATGCCGCCCGAGGGCAGGATCGGCTCGACCACCAGCTTCTTGAACAGGAAGCCGAGGACGAAGACCGACAGCACCACGGCCATCGCCAGGGACATCCACAACGGCAGGTGCAGGACGTGGAGCCCGACCAGCACGAAGAACGCCGGCACCATGACGAACTCGCCCTGGGCGAAGTTCACCGTCTGGGCCGCCTGCCAGACCAGCGTGAAACCGATGGCGACGAGCGCGTAGATCGACCCGGTCGCCAGACCGGACAAGAATACCTGCATGAACTGTGACATGGGACGTCCCTGATGGGTTGCCGCGGCAGGGAAAGGCCGAGCCCCGGCTCAGTTGGCCGGAACGGTTCCGATGACGACGGGCGCGCCGTCCTTGACCTGGACCATGAAGCTCGGGCGCGACATCTCGCCCGCGTCGTCCCAGCAGGTGTCGAGCAGCATGCGCGGATGCGAGGCCACGTCGAGGCACAGGTTCTTCATCTTCTCGGCGAAGGCCGCGCCGTCGAACTCGCCGACCATCTCGGTCACGTACTTCGTGGCCCAGGCGCCGACATAGCCCTTGATCGCGTCGTGGGTGGGCTTGCGCTTGAAGGTCTGCTCGAACTTGGTCGCGAACTCGGCGATGCCCTCGATCTGGGTCGCCGTCGCGGTCACGCCGACATGGGCGATGGCGCCCTCGGCCGCGCCGCCGGCGAGCTCGATCACCTTGGCCTCGGTCAGCGTCACCTCGCCGACCAGCGGCATGGAGAGACCCTGCTTCTTCGCCTCGATCAGGAAGCGCGCCGATTCCTCCTGGTGCGTATAGACGAACACGGCATCGGCGCCCGAATCCTTGAGGCGGGCGACGTCGGCGGCGTAGTCGGTCTGCGCCTGCTCGGAGGAGACGTCGGCGACGATCTCGATGCCGGCCTTCTGCATCTCGGCGACGAAGACGTCATGGCCGCCCTTGCCGAACTCGTTGTTGACCCAGGCGATGCCGACCTTCTTCGCCTTCAG
>JAEZXF010000282.1 GCA_023419995.1 Pseudomonadota bacterium
CCTTGGGGGCGGGCGCCTTCGCCGCGGGCTTGGCCGGCTTCGGGGCCGCGTCCGCCGCGAGCGAGTCGCGCGCCAGATCCTCGGCCGCCTTGGATATCTGGGCCTCGAAATCGGCAATCGAGCCGGCGACGTCGAGGTCGCCCGTGCTGTCATCCACGAAGAGGTCGATGTCGAGTGCTTCTTCGAGTTCCTTGGCGACCTCGCTGTCGAGGTTGCCGGTCGTCGTTGCTTTGCGCGCCATGCCGCTCACCCTGTACTCTTATCGCGGGCCGTCTTCTTGTTGACGCCTCGTGCCCACGCCCTTTCAGGCCTTCTGCGGGCCATCCCGTATCGTAATGGGACGCCAGACCAATTGAAACCGCGATTTGGCCTCATGTGTAAAACTTTAAATATAGGGTTAACGGCAGGAAACCGAACGCGTTTTCCGGATCGGCACATTGCCGCGCCCTCCGGCCCCGGAACGGGCCGGCGTTAACCGCTTTTCCACCATGACGCGCCAGACTCTCCGCCATGAAACGGACAGTCGCAGGCGGACTCGCCAAGGCCGCGAGGCCACAGGAAAGTCAAACGATGGCCTTTTCGCGGCCGGGCGGAGAACGGGGGAAACGGGCAGGCAACCGCCCGATCGACCTCGAGCACCTTTCGCGCCAGACGATGGGCGACCGCGCGCTGGAGCAGGAGGTGCTGGCGCTGTTCTCGCGCCAGCTCGGCGCGATGCGCGACGGCATGGCCAAGGCGGATGCCGACGAGCGCCGCCGGCTCGCGCATGCGCTGAAGGGCTCGGCCCGGGGCGTCGGCGCGTTCGCGCTGGGCGACTGCGCGGCGGACATCGAGGCGGATCCCGACAACGGCGCGCATCTCGCCCGCCTCGGCCGGCTGATCGGCCAGGCGTGCGACTTCATCGCCGCCATCAACCGCTGAGCCCGCATCAGCCGAGTGTTGACTTGCCGGATCGAGCCTGTATCTGTCGCGGCAAGGCCGCCCGCGCAGCTTCCAAGGCAATCTCATGGCAAAGATCACCTACATCGCCTTCGACGGCACCCGTTTCGACGTCGAGGCCCAGAACGGCTCGACCGTGATGGAGAACGCGCTGCGCAATTCCGTGCCGGGCGTCGAGGCCGAATGCGGCGGCGCCTGCGCCTGCGCCACCTGCCATGTCTATGTCGACGAGGCCTGGACCGACATCGTCGGTCCGCCCGAGGCGATGGAGGAGGACATGCTGGACTTCGCCTGGGAGCCGCAGGCCAATTCGCGCCTGTCGTGCCAGATCGTCGTCAGCGACGAACTCGACGGCCTCGTGGTGCGGGTGCCCGAGCGCCAGGGCTGACGCCGCGCCGGAGCCGGCCGGCTCTCAAGGATAGGCGAGCTGGCCCGCCTCGATCCGCTCGATGCGGTATTGCAGCAGCCGCAGCAGCCGGCTCTCGAAGGTCTTGCCCTCGATGCGGTCGAAGCGGTCCTGCGCCTCGTCGTGCCGGGCGAGGATGCGTGCCGTCACTTCCTTGGCCCTTTCCTGCGCCGCGGCGCAGTCCCGCTGGCGCGGAATCGCCCTCAGCGCCTCCTCCAGCTCGCGCGCGTGGTTCTTGGCGATGACGACGTGGCTTTCCTCGTGCCGCTTGATGTCGGCCGACAGCGTGTCCCAGATCAGCCGCGTGTCGGGCGCGGCGGCGCCGCGCCTGTTCCAGCGCGGCAGGATCATGTTCGCCTTGACCGTGACGCTGGCCGACACGATGCTGCAGCGGCCGCCCTTCTCGCCGTAGCCGACGCGACTGGTGAACTCCATCCGCGTCGCGCCGGGATGGCGCAGCCCGGTCGACTTGACTTGCGGCCCGCGCCGCTTCAGCTCCTTCTCGATCTCCTCGACGGTGGTGCCGCCGACGGTGAAGTAGCTGTAGGTCTTGGCGACGCTGGCGGCATGCGCCGCAGGCCCGGCGAGCAGGGCAATTCCGGCGGCGAGGATCAGCCTTCTCATCATCTCTCCTTGGCGGCTGCGGCCAATGTGGGGTGTCGGCGGCGCGCGGGCAACGGAAATCGTATCCGCAGGAGGTAACGTCTTCGTTGCGGCGGCGGGGCAAGTTCGGCGTTGATTTCGCGCGTCTTCCGGCCCACAACGCCGCTCCAACCGAAGGACGCCTCACCATGTTCGATCCCGTCGTCTGGCCGCTCGCCCATGGCCGTTCCCTGGAGCTCGGGCCGAAGGCCGTCATCATGGGCGTCCTCAACGTCACACCGGACAGCTTTTCCGACGGCGGCCGCTTCCACGAGGCCGGCCTAGCCGTGGCGCAGGCGCGGCGCATGCGGGAGGAGGGCGCGGCCATTGTCGATGTCGGCGGCGAATCGACCCGGCCCGGCGCGGCGAAGGTGGACGCGGCCGAGGAGCAGCGGCGCATCCTGCCGGTGATCGAGGCGCTGGCCGCCGACGGCGACGTGCTGATCTCGGTCGACACCTACCGGGCGGAGACGGCGCGGCGCGCGGTCGCGGCAGGCGCGCACATCGTCAACGACGTCTGGGGGCTCCAGCGCGAGCCGGAGATCGCCAGGGTGGCGGCCGAGACGGGGGCAGGGCTCGTCGTCATGCATACCGGCCGCGAGCGCGAGAAGCTGGCCGACCCGATCGAGGACCAGGTGGCGTTCCTGTCGCGGTCCCTCGCCATCGCGCGCGAGGCCGGCGTCGCCGAGGAGGCCATCCTCCTCGACCCCGGCTTCGGCTTCGCCAAGGAGACCGCCGGCGAGAACCTCACGCTGATGGCCCGGCTCGCCGAGCTTCGCGCGCTGGGAAGGCCGCTTCTCGTCGGCACCTCGCGCAAGCGCTTCATCGGCGCCGTCACCGGGCGCGAGGCCGCCGATGCGCGCGACGCGGGCACGGCCGCGACCAGCGTCATCCTGCGGCTTCAGGGTGCTGCCGTGTTCCGGG
>JAEZXF010000295.1 GCA_023419995.1 Pseudomonadota bacterium
TGGCGCGGCCGATTCCGGGCCTTCCGCCCGACATGGCTTTTTCCAGTCACTTCGTTCTCCCCCCGTCCGGCTTCCCGGAACTCGTTCTCCCCGTATAGGCCAGGTCCGTCGCTTGCGGATCGTCCAAAAGGATGAGCGGGGGGTGGATTTTGCGAAGGATCGCGCCCGAGCGGCCCCTCAGCCGCGGTCGATGAGGCCGCGATGGCGGGCGATCGCGACCGCCTCGGTGCGGTTGGCGGCGAAGAGCTTGGCGTTGATGTTGCGCAGATGCGTCTTCACCGTCGGCAGCGAGATGTAGAGCTGGTCGGCGACGCTCTGGTTGCTGAGGCCGGCCGAGACCAGCTCCAGCACCTCGAGCTCGCGCCGGCTGAGCGGCTCGGCGATGGCCGGGCCGGCATCGTCGGGATCGGGCCGCGGCGGCTCCGCCCGTTCGAGCAGCGCCGAGAGGCCGGGCTCCATGGCGCGCGCGGCCTGGACAAGGGCGCGCCTGACCGCCTCCGGCGCCCGCAGAACCGGGCGCATGATCCGTTCCCGCTCGGCGAGATGCAGGATCGCCCGGATGTCGGCGTCCATCCCGGAGGCGGCGCCCGTCATCTGGGCAAGCTCGACCCGAAGCACAAGAAGCTCCAGCGCGGCAAGGGCGAAGCCCGTCCTCTCGGCTTCCGCCAGCGCGGCATCGAGGACCGCGCGCGCCCTGTCCGGCTCGCCGGCCACCAGCGCCACCACCGCCTCCGTGCGCTCGAGCAGGAAGCCGCCATAGGGCGCCATCTCCTCGCATTCGCGGGCCTGCCGCAGGTAGTCGCGGGCGGCGGCGAGGTCGCCCGACCGCGCGGCGAACTGCGCCTGCAGCGCCCACGCAGAGGCCACCATGCGGCGATGGGAGCGGGTCCTTCCCTGCCGGCGCAGATCGTTCAGCACGCGACACGCCTCGGTGTAGTTCTCGCTGTCGAAGGCCATGCTGGCCAGCACGAGATAGTGCTCGATCACCTCCTGCGGTGTCCCGAGCTGGACGATGAGCGCGCCGAAGCGGTCGATCGCCTCGACCAGCGGCTCGGCCTCGCCGCGCAGGAAATGCAGGCGGATCGAGAGCGACGCGGCGGCGGCTGTCGGGGCGGTCTCGCGCGCGCCGGACCGGGCAATGGCAACGGCGCTCTCGCACAGCGCCTGCGCGCTCTTCATCCGGCCCTGAAGAAGCTCGACCTGGCAGGCGAAGCACTCCGCGAAGCCCAGCCCGTAGGCCGAGCCGCTTTCGGAATGGGCCTTGCGCGCCTCGCGCGCCGCCTTTGCCGCGCCCGGCAGGTCCTTCTTGTGCAGGCTGGTGTAGGCGACGATGTTCCACAGGACGCCCCGCGCGAACGACGTGGTCTGGGGATTGGCCTCGATCGTCGCGACGCAATGCGTGTCGAGGGTCGCGAGCTGGTCCCGAAGCCCCCTGTGGAACGGGCCGAGATAGACCACTTCGTTGCGCAGATCCTCGCTGAGGTCGTTGCGCCCTTCGAGATCGGCGAACAGCCGCGCCACCGTCTCGGGAGCCTGCTGCAGCGCAAGCAGGCTCCACGCGTAGGCGACCATCATGCGCGGGAAGCGGTCGCGGATCTCGGCCGGCAGCGGCCGCACCCAGTCGACGATGGTCGGGAGCCGGCCGGCAAGGAAGAACGGCATGGCGGCGGCGTCGATCAGGGTCGCCGCCAGCTCGCTGTCGCCGGCGGCGAGCGCGTAGCCGATGGCGGTCGAGGGCCTGTCGCGCTCGGCGAACCAGATCGCGGCCCGGCGGCGCAGGCTCGCTACCCGCCCCGGATTCCGGCTTCCGGCGCGGCCGAGCAGGAAGCCGCGGAACAGGTTGTGGTAGCGGAACCACGATGCCTCGCCCTCGTAGGAGAACAGGAACATGTTGGCGCGCGACAGGCCCTGCAGCAGTTCCTCGCTGTCGTCGCGCTCGAGGACGAAGTCGCACAGCGCCGGCGCGAGATGGTCGAAGGCCGAGGTGTCGAGCAGGAATTCCTGGATGTGATGCGGCTGGCGCGCCAGCAGGTCCTCCGCGAGATATTCGGCGAGCTCGGTGTTCGAACCGGAGAACCTGACGAGGAAATCCTCCTTGTTGCCGGAGGAGCGCAGCGACAGGATCGCCATCTGGATCGAGCCGATCCAGCCTTCCGTCACCTCGAGCAGGCGCTCGGCCAGCCGGGGCGCGAGATCGTCGGCCGGCAGCTCGTTGCGCAGGATCTCCTCGATCTCCCCGCACGAGAAGCGCAGCGCGTCGGCGTCGATCTCCTGCAACTGCCCGTGCATGCGCAGGCGACCGAGCGGCAGGTCGGGATAGGCGCGTCCGCCCATGACGATCGAGGCGTGGTAGGGCAGCGACTGGATCGCGCCGCGCAGGATGTCGAGCGCCGCCGGCTCGCGCAGCATGTCGAGCTCGTCGATGAACAGGCAGAAGCCTTCGGGCAATTCGCCCATGGCGGCTTGCAGCACCGAGAACTGGTCGGCGTTGAGGGCGAAGCTGTCGAACGCCGGCTCGGCATGGGCCGGGCTTTCCGCCCCACGCCCGAGGGCGGCAAGCAGGTGGAAGAGGAAGCGGCCCGGGTCGTTGTCGCCCTCGTCGAGCGTCAGCCACGCTACGCGGTCGCGCTGTCGCGCCGCCCAGGCCTGTCGCAGGATGGTGCTCTTGCCGAAGCCGGCCGGCCCGAGCACCAGATTGACGCGCGCGACCCGGTCCTCGCCGAGCAGCTCGACCAGCCGCGGACGGTCGAGAACCTTGTTGAAGGTCTTGGGCGGGGCGAGCTTCGAATGGAGAAGGACGGGCTTCCCCGCTCTCGTTTCCCCCCGTGCCATCCTGCCCGCTGCCCCTCCCTGCATCGGTAGACAAGGGCAGCATGATTAGAACCGGCACGGCCAACGCGCAAGCCCGCGGGACCGACGCGCGCCTCAGTCGAGATGTCCGGAGGAATTGCCGGCGGCTACCGTCTGCAATGACGCAGGTCTTGCCGGAGACGATATCCGGACACGTGCCCGGTCCGCTCGCGACACGAGCGTTGCGGTCGTGGCTATCGTAAAGCCGGGAGAATTCCCGGCCACATCAAGGAAGGAACGGAGCCAGACCTGGATCCGGAATCCCGAGGCCAGCCGCCGGCCAGCAGACCATGCCGTCCTCGCAAGACGACGAGCGAACCAAATTTTTCGAACAAAAAGGATGGCGGAGAGGATGGCCGCCGTTCCGCCGTTTTTGTTGACTTTACTGCCAATAAGCCATTGAATTTGCCGAGATTGTCGATAATGACAGGTTTCCGGTTATGGCAAACGGAAACGGAAATGGCGCGACACAAGCTTTCGGAGTCCAACCTGAAGCGGCTCGACAAGCCCGGCGTCTATGGCGACGGCGACGGGCTTTTCCTTCGTGTCCGGAAGGGTGGTAGCAAGCAATGGTTCTTCATCTTCAAGCGTGACGGCAAGCGCACGGAGATCGGCCTGGGCGGCTATGGGCAGGGCACGGCACCCGTTTCCTTGCTGCTGGCGAGAGAGAAGGCCGAAGTCATCCGGCAGAAGCTTGCGCGAGGCGAAGACCCTCGCGAGGAGGCGCGGAAGCCCGCCCGCGTCGTCACCTTCAAGGATTGTATGGATGGGCTCTTGAAGGCCAAGGCCGGCGACTGGACGAACGACAAGCACCGGGCGCAATGGGAAATGACCCTGCGCGAATATGCGAAACCGCTGCATGACCTGCCAATCGCCGGCATCGTGATAGGAGACGTGAAGGAATGTCTTCTCCCTCATTGGCAGGAAAGGCCGGAGACGGCGGACAGACTTCGCTCGCGCATTCAGGCTGTCATAGACTACGGGATCGCTCATGGATGGCGCACGGCAGGCAATCCGGCCCGCTGGAAAGGCCTGCTCGACAAGGTGATGCCGAAGCGCCAGAAGCTCACCCGCGGGCACCATGCGGCGCTCGCCTATGCCGATGCGCCGAAGATGATAGCGAAGCTGCGTCAGTCGAGCGGCACGGCCGCGCGCGCCGTCGAGTTCCTTGCGCTGACGGCGGTGCGAACAGGCGAGGTGCGCGAAGCTGCTTTCGATGAGATCGACGTCTATGCGAAAACATGGACGATCCCGGCCGACAGGATGAAGGCCGACCGGGAGCATGTCGTGCCGCTCACCGACCGGGCAATGGCGATCGTGGAAACCATGCGCCAGCGCGCCACGTCGACATTGATCTTCGGCGGCGGTGTGGAGAATAGGCCGATCAGCGATACTGCCATGACGAAAGCATTGCGGCTCGCCTCGCCGGACAAGAGCGCTACGTTGCACGGGTTGCGAAGCACCTTCCGAGATTGGGCCGGCGACTGCACAGAACACCCTCGCGAGATCGCGGAAATGGCGCTGGCACACCAAGTCGGGAACGAAGTCGAGCGTGCATATCGCCGGAGCGATGCACTGGAAAAGCGCCGGCAGCTAATGGTCGACTGGGGAACATTTCTCGATAGCGCTTGACAATCTCGCCTATATCATCATTGTGAACGCTGCGCTTCAATCGTGAAGCCACGAGGCAAATGCCTCCATCGGGTCTTCGTCTGCGGACGTCGTTCTGATGCTCTGGAAAGGAAAGTGCTCGCTCTTCGTTTTTGAGCGAGATCCTAACCGGGTGGTTCACGAGCTGATGCTGTCTATGCACTGATCGTAACCGCCCATGTTCAACCGGGGCGGTTTTTTTATTTCCGCCCGAATGAAGAGAAAGGGCGGAATTGTGAGCAGCGCAGCTCTTATTTCCCTCAACGACGTTTGCCGGCTGACTAGTCTTAGCCGCACGCAAATCAACAACTATCGAGCCCAAGGCCGTTTTCCAAAGGCGGTGCCGTTGGGCTTCAAACGCATCGCATTCGTTGCCGCTGAGGTGGACGAATGGATTGCTGCTCGCGTTGCCGAACGTGATCGGAACGCCGCATGACCTCCACCACGAAAAAGAAAGGCCCGACGCGGACTGCCATCCGGTCGAGCCGTGTCCAATCCGAACCGACGAAGGATCAGGAAATGAACAAGGCCACACATACCACGACAGCCGCGCCCGGTCGACCCGCCGCGCTTGCACAGGTGATCTACAGCACCAGCGTCGAGGCGAACGACCTGGCTGACCTTCTGCACTTCATCTCCAAGACGGCGCGGGCGTGCGCGTACAACAGCACCACGGAGGAGTATCTGCGATTCCATGAAATCCGATTGGCGCTGGATGGCGCGGTGCGGATGATGCGAGATCACGCCGAAGAACTGGACGGCTTGTCCACCGACGTCGGCGCCCTCGGTGCTGCGGAGGTGCGGTCATGAGCGTTTGCACCATTCCGGCCATGACGGTCGCTGATATCGACCTCCTCGACCGCGCGCGGGACAAGCTGCGCACGGCCCACCTGGCCCTGTCGCCGGACTGCCGGGGCTGGCAGGACGAACAAGCCCTGTTCTCCATATGGGCGGTGCTTGAAGCCGCCATGGCCGATCTGAACCACCTTCGGGACGGTCTCTGCGACGGGGTTAACTCATGAGCGCCCCCGAGCACGAGCATAGCGCCCGTATCGACCTCGCCGCGCAATGGCTGGTCGAGACGCTTCCCGAGCACCAGCCGCGGCCGCTGGTGCCAAGCCTGCGAACCATGTTCGGCCTGACGGCAATGGTGTCCCCCGTCAGCACCCATGGCACAGATTTGAGGTTGTGATTTAAGGAGGATTTGGGCTTCGTCGTAGTGACGAAGGAACGAAGATGAAGCCCAAATCCTCCTATTCAAAATCGCCGTCGAAGG
>JAEZXF010000310.1 GCA_023419995.1 Pseudomonadota bacterium
CGCGCCAGCGCCACGCGCTGCCGCTGGCCGCCCGACAGCGCCGCGGGGCGGCGCGCTCCGTAGCCGGCGAGCTGCACCATCTCCAGCGCGCGGCCGACGCGGGCCTTCACCTCGGCGGCGGCGACCCTGCGCATGCGCAGCGGGAAGGCGACGTTCTCGAACACGCTCATGTGCGGAAAGAGCGCGAAGCTCTGGAACACCATGCCGACATTGCGCCGCTCCGGCGGCAAGAGCCCGACGGCGCGCTCGCCGATGAACACCTCGCCCGATGTGGCGCGGTCGAAGCCGGCGAGGATGTTGAGCGCGGTGGTCTTGCCCGAGCCCGAGGGGCCGAGCAGGGTCACGAACTCGCCCGCCGCGATGTCCAGGCAGAAGTCGTCGAGCGCCACGACGCTGCCGAAGCTGCGCGAGACGTTCTGGAACCTGACCGGCGCTCTTCCCTCGCTCATCGATCCTGTTTCCGACGGTTTCGTCATTAATGACATTGACGTCATTTAACTATCGAGTCAATATCCGTTTCATGATCAGGCGGTTGGAAAGTTCGGCTGCGGAACCGGGGCCCGGCGGGGCGGCCTTCGATTTCGTCGAGTTCATGGCGAAGCGCGCGGAGCTGATGCGCGGCCGGCCCAAGCGCGTGCGCACCCGGGCGCGCATCCTCGCCGCAGCGGCGTTGGAGCTGGCGTCGAAGGGCCATGAGGGCCTGACCGTCGAGGGCATCTGCGCGGCCGCCGACATGGCGCGCGGCACCTTCTACCTCTACTATGCCGACCGCTCGAAGATCGCCGTCGCGGTCTACCGCATGTTCTGGACGGCTGTGTACCATCTCAGGCCGCGCCTGCGCGGGCGCAGCCTCGACGAGCGCATCCGCGTCACCAACGCCTTCTACCTCGCGCTCTACGCCCGCAACGCCGCCTTCCTCGCCGGTCAGGCGTCGCTGGCGCGCGAGCGTCCGGACTTCGCGGTGTGGCACGACCAGATGAACCACCGCTGGTCGCTGGTCGTCGCCGCCAACATGCCGGGCGACCTGCCGCGCGACGAGAAGATCCTGCGCGCCCGCGCGCTGACCGCGATGGCCGACGAACTGCTGAGCAACATCTTCACCGCCCGCACGCCGAGCCTCAGGCACTGGGCCGACTATCCGGAACGGCTCGCCGACTGCCTCACCGCGATCTGGACGCAGGTGGCGACCGACACGGGCGAGCGCTGACACGCCGCAAGCGCGCAGGCGCCGGCAAACAAGGAGAGCACATCATGGCGGACACCGAGAGCGGGGCCGGCGCCGGCCTGGGCATCCTGAACGGGCTGGTCGGCAAGGAGGCGGTTTCGTCCTGGCGGGTGATCGACCAGGACATGGTGAACCGCTACGCCGACGTCTCGGGCGACGGCGAGGGCGAGTGGATCCACCTCGACCCCGAGCGCGCGGCGCGCGAGGCGCCCTATGGCGGCACCATCGTGCCCGGCTTCCTCCAGGTCGCCAACCTGACGCGACTGTTCGGCGAGACGGTGAGCGGCTTCGGCGGCATCGATCCCAACCACGCGCTCAACTACGGCTTCGACCGGCTGCGCTTCGTCGCGCCGCTGCCGGTCGGCGCGCCGTTCCGCGCCCGCATCCGCATGAACGAGGTGCGTCCGCATCCCACCGGCGGCTACATCGCCAAGCAGGACGTCGTCCTCGAGCGTGAGGACGGCACGCCGACGCTGGCCGGCGAGTGGCTGTTCTACATGGGCGAGAAGGCGTTCCGCGGCACGGCCGGAAACGCCGCGTCCTGAGGAAGCGACGCCGCGATCGCGAGGTTGGCCGGCTACGTTGTCCCTTGCTTGCCCGCCGGTATCTGCCGGTCGAGCCGCTTGTCCTGCCCCCTCCTTCGGATCTTCGTGCGCGGCAGGGGAGGACTGACCAAAGCCCTGCCGCGCCTCTCCGTCAGGGAGGAGGTAGTCCGAACGGTCGGACGACGGGCGGCACAGGCGCGGCCGGAGGTCGGAATCTTGGGCATCCAGCCGAGCGGTGCGGGCGGCGCACGGGGCTAGGACAGGGGAGGGCGCTACGCCGTCCATCAGTCCTGGATCGCAGGTCGGCTAGTTCCCCTGGGGTGACGACGGCGGTGCTGCCATCGACCGTCAGCACCTGACCGACGACGCAGCCGCCCGCACTGTTGGCGAGGCAGAGGGCTGTCGCCGCCACGCCTGCGCCCGGCCGATGCGTCCGCCGGGATCACCGAAAATACTCGTCTGTGCCGGCGCGCGCGTCATGTCCGAGGAGAATGCGCCCGGCGCGATGGCGCGGCGCTGTTGCGCGCGACGTGGTCCGGGGAGCGCGCCATGCCTTTTCCCGGTCCCGGATCGCATTCCCCGGATTGGCGCAGGCACGCCCCCTGCATTTCCCCACTCAGAGGGAAAAGTAGCCAGAAGAATGGGACAGCGGACGGCGCCGGCTGTCGGAGAACGGAGCCTTGGGCGTCAAACCGTAGGGGCGGTTGCATGAGACTACGGCCGGGAGGCGATATGTCTTGCCCGACCCCCGACCTCGGATCCCGAATCGGCCCATTCTCCCGGGTTGGCGAAGGTAGCGCCGCCGTCGATCGTCAGCATCTCGCCGGCGATGCAATTGCTCGCGCCGGCGGCGAAGTAGAGGCGGTTGCGATGCGCCTCGCTTGGGGTCGACGGATATCCGTCGGTGCGGTCGGTGCGCGGGAGGCGGTATGCCTTTCCCTGCTCCCGGATCACGGGTCGACCAGCTCTCCCGGGTTGGCGAAGGTGACGCCGCCGTCGACCGTCAGCACCTCGCCGACGACGTAGTCGCCCGCGCCGCTGGCGAGGTAGAGGGCGGCGGCGGCCATGTCCTGCGGCCGGCCGATGCGTCCGGCCGGGATCACCGAAAGGTACTCGTCGGCGCGGTCGCGGGCGGCGCGGTTCATGTCCGAGGGGAACGCGCCCGGCGCGATGGCGCTGACGACGATGCCGTCGCGGATCAGCCGCGCCGCCATCTTGCGCGTCAGGTGCAGGATCGCCGCCTTCGACGCCTGGTAGCTGTAGGTCTCCCAGGCGCTGATCCTCAGCCCGTCGATCGAGCCGATGTTGATGATCTTGGCCGGGCGGTCGGGCCGCGCGGCGCGCTTCAGCGAGGCGTGCAGCGCCTGCGCTAGGAAGAACGGCGCCTTGACGTTGACATCGAACACCTTGTCCCAGCCCTGCTCGGGGAAAGCCTCGAACTCCGCGCCCCAGGCCGCGCCGGCATTGTTGACGAGGATGTCGACCGCCGGCTCGCGCTTCTCCATCTCGGCGGCGAGCGCGCGCGCCCCGGCCACGGTGGACACGTCTGCCGGCAGCGCGATGCAGTTGTCGCCGAGCTCCGCGGCCGCGGCCTCGCACTGCTCGGCCTTGCGCGCCGAGATGTAGACCCGCGCGCCCTGCGCGAGGAAGCCCTCGGCGATCATCCGGCCGATGCCGCGCGAGCCGCCGGTGACCAGCGCGACGCGCCCCTGAAGTGAAAACAGCGATGTCATGTCGAGCATGTGCGGCCTCCCAACCATGGCTTTGCGGGCGCGTGCGGCAGCCCGGTCCACGGTTTCATAGGCCGCGGGGTGCGGGAAGGCAAGAATGAATTGGACGAATGTACCGTTTATGAGGAGGTGCCGCCGCGCGCCCGGGCGATCGCCGCCGCGAAATCCTCGCGCGCCCGGGCGAGGTCGGCCATGCCGGAGCCGGAGGCGAGGGCGCGGACGAGCTTGCCGACGAACACCGCCTGCAGCATCAGCGGCGCGCCGGGCGCCGGCCTGCTGCCGGGGAGGGCTTCCAGCCGGCGCAGCCAGGCGCGGTTCTGGTCGACGAGCGAGGCGAGAACCGCGGGGCGCAGCGTCGGGTCGTGCGCCGCGCTCAGCCAGACGGAGTGGTAGCCGATGTTCTCGCCGGCGAACTCCAGCACCTCGCGGAAGTAGATCGCCGTCGTCAGGTCGACCAGGCGCGCCTCGTCGATCTCGGATGCGGCGAGCGTGCCGAAGCCGGCGCGGTAGCGTGCCTTGGCCCGCTCGAACAGCGCCATCTGCGCGACGCGCATCAGCGCGCCGATGCCGGCGAAGTGGTAGCTCGGGCCGCTGCGCACCATGCCGGCGCGGCGTGCCACCGTGCCGTAGGAGACGGCGCCGGCCCCTTCCTCGACCAGGATGTCGATGGCGGCCTGTACGATGCGCGCC
>JAEZXF010000331.1 GCA_023419995.1 Pseudomonadota bacterium
AGGAGCTGGTGCGCCGCCTCCAGCATACCGCCAACCACGACGGGCTGACGGACGCGCTGACGCGCACCGCCTTCCTGAAGCAGGCGCGGCGCATGCTGGACACGCCGGCCGGCGACGGCCGCCACGCCGCCGTGCTGATGCTCGACCTCGACCGCTTCAAGAGCATCAACGACGGCCATGGCCACGCGGTCGGCGACCGCGTCCTGATCGAGGCGTCGCAGGCGATCCGCGGCGCGTTGCGCCCGGAAGACCTGTTCGGACGCATGGGCGGCGAGGAGTTCGCCATCCTGCTGACGGGGCTGGCGCCCGCCGACGCGCGCGCCGCCGCCGAGCGGATCAGGCGCACCATCGAGCGGCTGGCGTTCGACGTCGAGGGAATCCGGCTGCACGTCACCGTCAGCATCGGGCTCGCCAGCAATCACGGCGAGGCGCGGGAGCTGCGGGACATGCTGATCGCCGCCGACCGGGCCGTCTACGCGGCCAAGGACGGCGGCCGCAACCGCGTCGTCGCCGAGGATGCCCCGCACCCCACCAAGGGCCCCCGTACGGCCGCCTGAGCGCGCCCGGCGGGGACGCGGGCGCGGTTCCTACGCGTCCTGCGCCTTGATGTGGGCGACCATCTGGTCGACCACGATGCCCCAGCCCTCGTGGAACCCCATCTCCTCGTGGTTCTTGCGGTTGTCCTCGTTGCCGTGGATGGCGACGGCCCGGTATCGGGTGCCCTCCCCGGCGGGCGACAGCTCCAGCACCGCCGTGAAGAACGGCTTCGGCGACGGGCGGTATCCCGCCAGCAGCGTGTCGGTGAAGACCAGCCGCTCGTTCGGCACGACCTCGAGATAGCAGCCGACGTTCGGGAACTCCTCGCCCTCGGGCGAACGCATCGTCGTGCTGAACAGGCCGCCCGGGCGCACGTCCATCTCGCATACCGTGATCGACCACGGCTTCGGCACGAACCATTCGCGCAGGCTCGACGGCGTCGTCCATGCCTTCCACACCGCCTCGACGGGAACGTCGATGTCGCGTTCCAGCACGAGGTCGAGCTTCGGGTCTGTCGGGATCGCGGCACTGGTCATGGCGGGGGCCTCCTCTTGCGATGGTCGTAAACTATGCCCCGACCGGCCGACATCCACCCCGGGCATCGAAAATCCTGCGCCCTGCCCTGCCTTGCGCGCAGTGCCGGCGCTCCGCTACTGAGGGGCCATGACGGCACCGACAGCGATCCGGCCCTACGGGCCCGAAGACAGGGACCGCCTGCTGGCGATCTGGCTCGACGCCTCGCGCGCCGGCCATCCCTTCTTCACCGAGGACCAGCTGCGCGAGCAGGCACGGCTGGTGCGCGACATCTACCTGCCCGAGGCGGAGAACTGGGTCGCCACGCTCGAGGGCGAGCCGGTGGGTTTCATCGGGCTGATCGACAATTTCGTCGGCGGGCTGTTCGTCGATCCGGCGCGGCACGGATGCGGCGCAGGCCGGGCGCTGGTGCAACATGCACGGCGCCTGAAAGGCATGCTGGAGCTGGAGGTCTACGCGCGGAACCGCCGGGCGGACGGGTTCTACCGCCATCTCGGCTTCCGCGAGATCGGCCGCCGCGCCAAGGACGACAACGGCCTGCCTTTCGAGGTCGTTCACCTACGGTGGGAACAACCCCCGTCATGAGGTCGCACCACCTTGCGCGCCCGCCGGGCTGGTCGATAAGATAGGGCATATTGTTCAATCCCATAACAATTTCGGCGGAGGAATATTCATGAACCCATCAGGACAGGTCGCGATCGTCACCGGCGGCGGCTCGGGCCTCGGCGAGGCCACGGCGCGCGCTCTGGCGCACCGGGGCGCGAAGGTCGCGCTGTTCGACATCGGCCTCGAGCGCGCCCAGGCGGTCGCGGCCGAGATCGGCGGCATCGCGGTGAAGTGCGACGTGTCGAACGGCGAGAGCGGCGAGGCGGCCTTCGCCGAGGTGGCGCAGAAGCTGGGCGACGCGCGCATCCTCGTCAACTGCGCCGGCGTCGCCATCGCGATGAAGACCACGAGCAAGGACGGCGCGCACCCGCTGGACATCTACCGCAAGGTCATCGACGTCAACCTCGTCGGCTCCTTCAACATGATCCGCCTGTTCGCGATCCGCGCCGAGGCGCTGGAGCCGCTCGAGGGCAACGAGCGCGGCGTCATCATCAACACCGCGTCGGTCGCCGCCTATGACGGCCAGATCGGCCAGGCCGCCTATTCGTCGTCGAAGGGCGGCATCGTCGGCATGACCCTGCCGGTGGCGCGCGACCTCGCCCGCTCGGGCATCCGCGTCATGACCATCGCGCCGGGCATCTTCCGCACGCCGATGCTGGCCGGCCTGCCGGAGGACGCGCAGAAGTCGCTCGGCATGCAGGTTCCGTTCCCCTCGCGCCTTGGCGATCCGGCGGAATACGGGGCGCTCGCCGCCCACATCGTCGAGAACCAGATGCTGAACGGCGAGGTGATCCGCCTCGACGGCGCCCACCGCATGGCGCCGCGCTAAGCACGGATACGGGCCGGCCCCGCGCCGGCCCGATGCCGATCGAGGGGGAGGATCGACCATGGCAGGCAGCGCAGCATCGAAGCCCGGCCCGCTCGCCGGGCTGACCATCGTCGAGATGGCGGGGCTTGGCCCGGTGCCGCTCGCCGGCCTGATCCTCTCCGAGCTCGGCGCGCGCGTCGTGCGCGTCGAGCGGCTGGCCAAGGAACAGGCCTTCCTCAACCTGCCGCCGCAGTTCGACCTCGACCGGCACGGCCGCGAGATCCTGCGCATCGACCTGAAGCGGCCGGAAGGCACCACGCTCCTGCTGCAGCTGATCGGCAGGGCGGACGTGCTGCTCGAGGGCTTCCGCCCCGGCGTCATGGAGCGGCTGGGCCTCGGCCCCGACGCGGCGCTGGCCCACAATCCCGGCCTCGTCTACGGCCGCATGACGGGCTTCGGCCAGGACGGCCCGCTCGCCAGCCGCGCCGGTCACGACATGACCTACCTCGCCCTGACCGGCGTCCTCTCCACCATCGGCCTCAAGGGCGGCAAGCCGGTTCCGCCGCTCAACCTCGCCGCCGACTACGGCGGCGGCGCGATGTTTCTCATCACCGGCGTGCTTTCGGCGCTGTTCGAGAAGGCACGCTCCGGCAGGGGCCAGGTGGTCGACGCCGCCATGATCGACGGCGCCTCGATGCTGGCGGCGCCGATCTTCGGCTTCCTCGGCGCGGGGCTGTGGCGCGAGGAACGGGGCTCGAACCTCCTCGATTCCGGCGCGCCGTTCTACGACACCTACGAATGCGCCGACGGCGGCCATGTCGGCGTCGCCTGCCTCGAGCCGCAGTTCTTCGCCGAGTTCTGCCGGCTGCTGCCGCTCGCCGACGAGTTCGCCACGGCGCAGTATGACCAAGCGCGCTGGCCGGCGATGCGCGAGGCGATCGCCGCCCGCATCGCCGAGCGCCCGCGCGACGCATGGGCGGCGCTGTTCGAGGACACCGACGCCTGCGTCGCGCCGATCCTGTCGATGACGGAAGCGCCGAAGCATCCGCACAACGTGGCGCGCGGCACCTTCGCCACCGGAGGCGCGCTGATGCGCCCCTCGCCCGCGCCGCGCTTCTCGCGCACGCAGGGCAGCCTCGCCGGCCCGGCCGAGCGCGACGCGACGGCGACGCTCGCTGGCTTCGGCATCGGCGCGGACGAAGCGGAGCAGCTTGCCAAGGGCGGGATTGTCGGCCAATAAGCAGACCCTCCCAGTCAGCTTATCGGAGCCAGCCCCCATGGCGGAGAAGACCAAGGACGTCCTGCGCGAAACCGACGCCGAGGCGATCCGCCTCGCCCGCACGCTGGTGCGCTCGGCGCGCCACGGCGCCATCGCGGTGATCGACCCGGCGACGGGCGCGCCGCTCGCCAGCCGCGTCGCGGTCGCCACGGACCACGACGGCGCGCCGCTCATCCTCGTCTCCGGCCTCGCGGCCCATACCCGCGGCATCGTCGCCGACCCGCGCTGCTCGCTGCTCCTCGGCGAGCCGGGCAAGGGCGACGCCATGGCCCATGCCCGCATCACCATCGCCTGCGTCGCCGAGAAGATCGCCAGGGACGACCCGCGCCACGCCCGCGTCGAATGGCGCTTCCTGTCGCACACGCCGAAGGCGAAGCTCTATGCGGGGCTCGGCGATTTCGCCTTCTACCGGCTGCAACCGCAGGGCGCGAGCCTGAACGGCGGCTTCGGCAAGGCCTATGCCCTGACCGCCGCCGACCTGCTGACCGCCGGCGACAGGCTCGATGCCATCGCCGCGGCCGAGCGCAGCGCCGTCGAGCACATGAACGACGACCACGCCGACGCCATCGCCAACTATGCCGAGGTGTTCGGCAAGGCCAGGGGCGACGAGGGCTGGGTGATGACCGGCATCGACGCCGACGGATTCGATCTCGCCGCGGGCGACAAGGTTTTGCGCATCTTTTTTAAGCAGCCGCTGGCCGACGCTCCCGATATGCACAAAATCCTCGTGGCCATGGCCATCGAAGCGCGCCAGACCAAGGCAACGATTGGTCCAGACTGACCGCAAATGACCCATCAGTCGATATTTACCATGAAACGCTTGTGATTGGGGAAGTTTGGACTACGTTAGGTTGCATGCATTGCGGGACGCGGCCCGAATGCAACCTGCGAGGTCTACCAGGCGTTTGTACCCCCGAGCACCTGGTGAATGCGGCAATGGGGATGAAATGGTTTCTAAGCAGCTTGTCGACAATGCCGACATGGTGGCGGAATTTCTGTCAGCGATCGGCAATGGAAAACGCCTTGCCATCATGTGCCATCTGCTTTGCGGCGAACTGTCCGTGGGCGAGATCGCGGACAGGGTGGATCTGAGCCAGTCGGCTCTGTCGCAGCATCTCGCGAAGCTTCGCAGCCTCGGCCTGGTCGAGACGCGGCGCGAGCGGCAGATGATCTTCTATTCCTGCTCCTCCCCCAACGTGCGCCGGATGCTGCTGACGCTCGACGAGATGTTCGGCGCGCCGGCGCTCGCGACGGCATGAACGGACCCTTTGACGCGGAGTTCGCTTTTCATGGCGATGCGCCCTTGACCTTCCAGTGACTGGAAGCCCTATCTGACGTGAAGACGAAAGACAGGGAGCCGGTAAAATGGACATCGTACTGAAGATCGAAGGCATGACGTGCGGCGGCTGCAAGGCCTCGGTGGAGCGGCTGCTCGCCGCCCAGCCCGGCGTGAGGAACGCCGCGGTCGATCTCGCCGCCGGCCGCGCGACGGTCAGCGCCGACGACCACGTCGCCGCGCAGGCGCTGGCCGATGCGGTTGAAGGCGCCGGCTACGACGCGCGCGTCGAATCCTGAGTTTCCGGAAAGCAAGGTAGGCAAGCCATGTCCACGGTTGCGCTCGACATAACGGGCATGACCTGCGCGGCGTGTTCCGCGCGGATCGAGAAGGTGCTCTCGCGCACGCCCGGCGTTCATCGCGCCGAGGTCAACCTGGCGCTCGAGCGCGCCTCGGTCGAGGTGGACGAGGCCGTCGGCCCCGAGACGCTGGTCGCCGCCGTCGAGAAGGCGGGCTACGGCGCGCGCGTCCGCGCGTCGGACGAGGCCTCGCGCCGCATCGCCGACGAGAAGCGCGAGGAGGAGCGCCGGCAGGAGGAGAGGAACACCCTCCTGCGCTTCGTCATCTCCGCGATCCTCAGCGTGCCGCTGGTCGTCGGCACCCTGCCGATGATGCTGGGCACCGGCCATGCGTGGATCGGCCCGTGGACGCAGGCGCTGCTCGCCACCGGCGTGATGCTGGTCTCCGGCACCCGCTTCCTGCGCGAGGCCTTCGCCGCCGTGCGCGGCGGCGGCGCCAACATGGCGGTGCTGGTCTCGCTCGGCACCTCCGTCGCCTACGTCTATTCGCTGGTGCTGGTGATCCTGGGAGACGCCCACGCCCACCTCTATTTCGAGGCCGCGGCGGTGGTGCTCACCCTCATCATGCTCGGCAAGTATCTCGAGGCGCGCGCCAAGCGCGGCACCTCGGCGGCGCTGACCGCGCTGCACCGGCTCCAGCCGCGCGAGGCCGAGCTGCTCGGCGCCGACGGCGCGGCCCGCATGGTGCCGGCCGAGACCCTCAGGCCCGGCGACAGGGTGCTGGTGCGCCCCGGCGGCCGCATGCCGTGCGATGGCAAGGTCGTGAAAGGGCACTCGGCCATCGACGAATCCCTCGTCACCGGCGAGAGCCTGCCCGTGGACAAGGAACCCGGCGACGCGGTCATCACCGGCACCGTCAATGGCGAGGCCGCGCTGGAGATCGAGGTGTCCGCCGTCGGGGCGGACACCCGGCTTGCCCGCATGACCCGGCTGGTCGAGGAGGCGCAGACCGGCCAGGCGCCGATCCAGCGGCTGGTCGACCGCATCTCGGCGATCTTCGTGCCGGTCATCCTCGTCGTCGCGGCCGTCACCTTCCTGGTCTGGTGGCTGGTCGTCGGCGACGCCACCGGCGGCATGGTCGCGGCCGTCGCCGTGCTCGTCATCGCCTGCCCCTGCGC
>JAEZXF010000347.1 GCA_023419995.1 Pseudomonadota bacterium
GGGGGTCAGCGCCGCCAGCATGTTCTGGCGCTCGCTGACCCCTTCCGAGCCGGCGACCAGCCGGCAGTAGTCCTGGAAGCTCTCGATGCCGAGGGTCCGCAGCCGCTTGGCCAGCCGCGAGTAGACCAGCGAGGCCTTGCTCTCCGACAGCGCGATGCCCGCGTCGTCGTAGAGCATCCGGGCGATCGCCGTGAAGTCTTCCGTGGTGAAAAGGAACTCGCCCTCGACGAGCGCGCGGCCGCGTCCGTCGCGGGAGCGGGCGGCAGTGGTCATGCTGCCTCCGCTTCCTGCTCCGGCAGGATCCGCTCCAGCCCGATCACGCCGATCATCCGGCCGTCGACGGCCACGATGCTGCGCACGAAGGAGCGCACCGCGTCGCTCGCCACGTTCGGCGTCGGCTGCATCATGTCGTCGGTCACGCTGAGGATGTCGCACACCGCGTCCACCAGCAGCCCGACCTCCTGGTTCTCGGTGCGTACGACGATGATGACGTGGCGCGCCTCGGGCACGGTCAGCCCGAAGCCGAGCCGCCCCGACAGGTCGATGATCGGCAGCACCGTGCCGCGCAGGTTGATGACCCCACGCATGAATTTCTGTGCGTGCGGCAGCGGCGTCGCGGGTGTCCAGCCGCGGATCTCGCGCACCGCCATGATGTCCACACAGAATTCCTGCTGGCCGATGCGGAACGCGATCAGCTCGCGCCTCCGGTCGGAAGCCCTTCTGTTGTGTTCCTCGCTCATTCCAGTCCCCCAAGCCTCACGCGTCGTGGCTTTCGTCTCGATGACAACCCCGAACTCCGCACCCCGTAGGATGAGCCGGGCGCAGTTAATTTCGGGTTTAGAAGCGGCCCCGGAAGGCCCGCTCCCGGGTCGTCGCAGGCGCCGCGCTTTTGGCGCGGCGTCTGCGTGATTGCGGGTCAGAACTCTTCCCAGCCCTCGTCGGCTGGCTGCGCGGCGAGCAGCGCCGCCGCCTGCCCGGAGCCCGACGCGGCCGCCCGCGGTGCAGAAGCCGCGCGCGGCTGCCCCTGCGGACGCGCCGGCGATGCCGCCGCCTGCCGGCGCGGCGCCTGCCCCGCATCCGCCTGCTGACGCCCGAGACGGAACTTCGCCACCAGATGCGACAGCTCCTCCGCCTCCTGCGCCAGGTTGTGGCTCGCCGCCGTCGACTCCTCCACCATCGCCGCGTTCTGCTGCGTCACCTGGTCCATCTGGTTCACCGCCGAGTTCACCTCGCCCAGACCCGTCGACTGCTCCCGCGCCGACGCCGCGATCTCCGTCACCAGCCCGGTGATCTCGCCGACCTGCACCACGATCTTCTCCAGCGCCTCGCCCGTCTGCCCGACAAGGTCCACGCCCTGCTCGACCTGCTGCGTCGACGTCGAGATCAGCTCCTTGATCTCCTTCGCCGCCTCGGCCGAGCGCTGCGCCAGCGCCCGAACCTCGGACGCCACCACCGCGAAGCCCTTGCCCGCCTCGCCGGCCCGCGCCGCCTCGACGCCGGCGTTCAGCGCCAGCAGGTTGGTCTGGAACGCGATCTCGTCGATCACCCCGATGATCTGGCCGATCTGCTGCGACGACTTCTCGATCTGCGCCATCGCCGCAACCGCCTGCCGCACCACCTCGCCCGACTTCTCCGCGCCGATCCGCGCCTGGCCCGTCACCTGCGAGGCCTGGTGCGCGCCCTCGGCCGTCTTCTTCACCGTCGCCGTGATCTGGTCGAGCGCGGCCGCCGTCTCCTCAAGGCTCGCCGCCTGCTGCTCCGTGCGCCGCGACAGGTCGTCCGCCGCCTGGCTGATCTCGCCCGTGCCGTTGCGCATGCCGCCGATCGCCTCGGCGATCGTCACCATCGTCTCCTGCAGCTGCTCGGCCGTGCGGTTGAAGTCGTCCTTCAGCTGCTGCGCCTTGGCCGCGAACGGCTCGGTGATGCGATAGGTCAGGTCGCCCGCCGACAGCGCCGAAAGACCCGACGCCAGCGCCGACACCACCGCGTGGTCCTCCGCCGCCTCGCGCACGCGCTGCTCCTCGTTGCGGGTCCGCTCGCCCTCGGTCGCGGCCCGCGCCTCGCTCGATTCCGCCTCGAGCCGGATCTTCTCGATCGCCGCCTCCTTGAACACCAGCACCGCCCGCGCCATCTCGCCGATCTCGTCCCCACGCTCCACGGCAGGGACCTCAACCGAGTTGTCCCCGGACGCCAGGCGACCCATGACGCCAGTCAACGAGTTGACGGGGGTCGCGATCATCCGCGACAGCAGGTAGCCGAGGACGGCCGAGAACAGCACCGCCATGCTGACGCCGACATAGAGCGCCGTCTCGGTCATGCTGGTCGCGGATTCGCGCAGCTCCGCCGCCTCGGCGGCCTCGGCGCGCTCGTTCTTCTGCAGGTTCGCCAGCGAGTCCTCGATCGGCTCCATCA
This sequence comes from Pseudomonadota bacterium, assembly GCA_023419995.1. Taxonomy (GTDB): domain Bacteria; phylum Pseudomonadota; class Alphaproteobacteria; order Rhizobiales; family Rhizobiaceae; genus Aerobium. Next base: position 2,413 of record JAEZXF010000347.1, read on the forward strand.
GCGTGTCGGCCTTGCCGCTCTGCCCGACCATCTCCACGGCCTTGAACCTGTTGATCGGGTCGGAAGCCAGCCTGACGCCCTCGTCGACGATCTCGCGCTTCCACGCATCCATCTTGGCCGTCAGATCCTTGATGCCGGCGGCGACCGTCGCCTCGTTCGCAAGGCCCGCATTGGCCGCCACCAGTTCGGCGAGATGGCCGTCGAACGCGGCGCGATGGCTTGTCAGCCGCTCGAGATAGTATTCGTTGTTGGTGAGCAGGAAGCCGCGATAGCTGTTCTCCTGCCGCGCCAGCCTGAATTCGGCCCGACTGATGATGTCCACCGCATGGTTTGCGGCGGCCTCTGCCCGTGTGGCCTCTTCGAGACGCGTGATGTTCCAGAAAATGACGGCGCTCATCGCCAGGATGGTCACGACCACGGCCGCGAAGGCAAGCCCGAGCTTGCGCGAGATGCTGAGATTGTTGAACGACACAGTTGACCCCCAAGTATCGTGCTGCTGACCAGGACGAAAGCCCGCCTACACTTCACCCCCAGGGCGGGAATGGCGTTGTCACTCTTCCCGTGACTGAATTAACAACCAGCTAATAAAGACCCTCCCGAACCATAAAAGTTAACTCGAATCCGCCCAAATCGGCCGATATTGTTTCGTTTCCGAATCGGACGTTGCGTAAGCTTGGCCGTTCCTGCCCCGAACAGGCGATGACATGACCTTGCGGAAGGTTTCGCCGCCCGGTTTCCCGCCGGCCGGCGGAACGCGGCCGGTAAAGGGCGCCTCGCAGCGCCGGTCCGGCACAAGACTTCCTTCACCAAGCGGCGAGCTATTCCTCCCGGCGGGGCGCGTTCGTGCTAGGGGACGCGTCACTCGGCTGGGGAGCGAGGAGACGTCTTGATCGATCAGGCATCACTTTTCGTTGCCGCGGGCATCTGCGCCGCCGCCCTTTCGCTGACCATGTTCAGCATGTGGATCCACAACCGCGCGGAGCGTTTTCTCCTCGGCTGGACGCTCGGCCTGGTCCTGCTCGGCACCGGCGTCATCCTCTATTCCGTCATGCCGCCCGACCGCATGGACGTGGTGGCGGCCGCCTTCACCATGGAGATCGTCGGCTTCTTCGCCGTCTTCGTCGCCGCGCGGATCTTCACCGGCAAGCCGACGACGCGCCTGCATGTCACGGTCTTCGTCCTCCTCGCCGTTCCGGTGACGATCCCGATCGCCCTCGGCTACGACGGCGTCGGCATCATCGCCTACAACTTCATCGTCGGCTGCCTGCTGGTGATGACGGCCGCGCACTACTGGAGCGTGCGGGCCGAGGGGCCGACCTGCATCGCCCTGATGACCCTGCTCTACAACCTCGCGGCGCTGTCCTTCTTCGCCTGCGGCACCATCCTGCTGCACGAGCAGCGCTGGGTGCTGCACGCGCGCCCCGACAACTGGGCCGAGCAGTTCAACGCCGTCATGTGCATCGCCGGCATCACCGGCATCGGCGCCCTCTCCTTCGGGCTGAACCATTCGCGCGCAGCTAGGCGCGCGCGCCTCGAGGCCGAGACCGACGTCCTGACCGGCCTTCTCAACCGGCGCGCCCTGTTCGACCGCCTGTCGCGCGAGAATTTCGGCCCCGGCCACGCGGTGATCGCGTTCGACCTCGACCGCTTCAAGTCGATCAACGACCGTCACGGCCACGCGGTCGGCGACGACGTGCTGCGCCGCTTCGCCGACGCGGTCCGCCTCAACATCCGCGAGGGCGACCTCGCGGCGCGCACCGGCGGCGAGGAGTTCGTGCTGGTGCTGCGCGCCGCCTCGCTGCCGCTCGCCACCAGCACGGCCGCGCGCATCCGGGCCCTGTTCGCGGAAAGCCGCGTCGAATCCGCCCGCGGCCGCGTCACGGCGACGTCGAGCGCCGGCGTCGCGCTCGCCGGCGAGGCCGACGAGGGCTTCGAGGACGTGCTCAACCGCGCCGACACCGCGCTCTACCGCGCCAAGAACGGCGGCCGCAACCGCGTCACCACCGAGCTGCACCTGAGCGGCCTCAAGGCCGCCGTCTGAGCCGCGCGGTCTTGAAACCGGCCGCCTGAAGGCACATTTCACCGTCACCCACTCGACCTGCCGTCCGCCTCTGCTATGAAAGCTGCGGAACGGTTTCGGTGCGGCAGGAGGCAGCGATGAGCGCGCAGGACAACCCATATGGCGGCGGCTACGCCGTCCGGTACGGCAGCGACGACGCCGCGACCCCGGCGAACGGCGCCGACGGCGCCCTCGTCAAGGACACCACCACCGCGACCTTCGCCGCCGACGTGATCCAGGAATCGCGCCGCCAGCCCGTGCTCGTCGACTTCTGGGCGCCCTGGTGCGGCCCGTGCAAGCAGCTCGCCCCGGCGCTGGAGAAGGCGGTCGCCGAGGCCGGCGGCCGCGTCAGGCTTGTCAAGATGAACATCGACGACCACCCGGCGATCGCCGGCCAGCTCGGCATCCAGTCGATCCCGGCCGTGATCGCCTTCGTCGACGGCCAGCCGGTCGACGGCTTCATGGGCGCGATCCCGGAAAGCAAGATCCGCGAGTTCATCGACAAGGTCTCCGGCCCCGGCGACGCCGGGGAGGCGATCGCCGAGGCGCTGGCGGCCGCGGCCGACCTGCGCGCC
>JAEZXF010000373.1 GCA_023419995.1 Pseudomonadota bacterium
GCGCAGGGCGGCGCGATGCAGCGCGGCGATGCGCGCCTCCGGCGTGTAGAGATAGGCGGTGCCGACCTGCACCGCGGCCGCGCCCAGCGCCAGCGCCGCGACGATGCCGCGCGCGTCGGTGATGCCGCCGGCGGCGATGACCGGCACCGTCACCGCATCCGTCACCTGCGGCACCAGCGCGAAGGTGCCGACCTGCGTCGCCATGTCGTCGGAGAGGAAGTTGCCGCGATGGCCGCCGGCTTCCGCCCCCTGGGCGATGATCGCGTCGCAGCCGTGCTGCTCGAGCCATACGGCCTCGGCCACCGTCGTCGCCGACGACAGCACCTTGGCGCCGCTGGCTTTGACGCGGTCGAGGAGGGCCCGCTCGGGCAGGCCGAAATGGAAGCTGACGACCGCCGGCCGGACCTCCTCGACCAGCGCGCACAGCCCCTCGTCGAACGGCGTGCGGCTGGAGGCGGCGACCGGCGCGTCGGGGTCGAGGCCGAGCTCCAGATAATAGGGGCGCAGCCTGTCGCGCCAGCGCGCCTCGCGCGCCGCGTCGGGGACGGGCGGCGTATGGCAGAAGAAGTTGACGTTGAACGGCCGGTCGGTGCGCTGGCGGATGACGCCCAGCTCGGCGCGGATGCGTTCCTCGTCCATCAGCGCGCAGGGCAGCGAGCCGAGCCCGCCGGCCTCGGCGACCGCGATCACCATGTCCGAGAACACCGGCCCCGCCATCGGGGCCTGGACGATCGGGTGCTCGATGCCGAGAAGATCCTGTATCCGCCGGTCGGGCCAATTGCCGGACAACATGGGCCGTTACTCCCTGTGATAGCGGCTCCTGGCCGCCCCCTGGGGGCCGGAGACGAAGCGCGGGGCTTCTTCCCGGCGTGAAGCGCACGATGACGGCGGCGATCCCTTGCCCGCCGCAGTCTGGAGATAGGCGAGACGGGGCCCCGTGTCGAGGGCGAATCGAGCCCGGGAGACTGCCGGGGCTACCGGGCGCCGTGCTTGACAAGCCGCAGCAATTGGTGATGCTGATCCCATGATGCGTCCGCGAGCCACTCTCATTCTTTTCAAGGGTTCCTCCCCGCGAGGATAGCCCCGGCTCGGATCGTGTGTCCCGAGGCCGGGGCATACATCGCCGACGCGAAACAGCCACACACAGACATCCGCGTGTTTCCGCCGCAGGACGGGAATGCGTGCTTCTTCGTCCAGCAGCCGGTCGCGACAGCGCCGGATGAGAACAGCCTCGATCCGGCCGCCGACCAGCCAGGACGCAACCTCGAGAGTAGCATCATGAGCAAACCCAGCATCGTCGTGAACAAGTCCGATCATGCCCGCCTCCTCCAGCTCGCCAACGGCCTGCTCGACCGCAAGCCCGAAATGGCCGAAGAGCTGCTGACGGAGCTTGACCGCGCCCGCGTCGTCGAGAAGGGCGCGGTGCTCCAGGGCACCGTGCAGATGGGCTCGGCCGTCGAGTACCAGACCAATGACGGGCAGGCGCGCCGCGTCATCCTCGTCTATCCGGGCGAGGCCGACATCTCGCAGGGCAAGGTTTCCATCCTGACGCCGATCGGCACCGCGCTGCTCGGCCTCAAGGCCGGCCAGTCGATCGACTGGGTGGCCAATGACGGCCGCTCGCACCGCCTGACCATCGTGTCCGTCACCGCGCCCGAGGCGTCGGCGGAGCAATGACCTCTCGCGCGCGCGACAGGGCACGTCTTGCAGACCAGCGTGGCCGTGCGGCGGCGCCGCGTCCGGTGGCCGCCGCGCGCCGTCGCTTCCTCGATCATGCCGGCTGCCTGAAGGCAGGCTCCTGACCCCTGGCCGGGGCACCGCTCCAGCCAGGGGACGTCCATCGAACCAAGACGGACTGGCGTCGGAACGCGAGGGCGTTGCGCGGGAGATTTGCCATGGTGACGGAGCCTCGATTCCTGTTGACGACGAAGGATCACGCGATCCTTCAGGCCATGTACGACCAGCATCACGGGCCGCACGGCCCGTACGAGCAGCTTCTCGGCCGCAAGCTGCGCGCGAGCGCCATCGCCTTCAGCGACGACCTGCCGCCCGGCGTGGTCACGCTCGGCAGCCGCTTCAGCTATCGGGTGAACGGCACCCTCGTCGGCCCGCAGGTGCTCATCCAGGGCGAGGCCGCGAACCTCCCGGATTTCGCCATCTCCGTCCATTCGCTGCGCGGGCTCGCCCTTCTCGGCCTTGCCGAGCGCAGCGCCCTGGTCCTCGACCTCGGCAACGGCAACACCGAGGAACTGCGCGTCGAGGACGTGCTGTCGCAGCCCGATTCCGGGGCCGGGCGCCGCGACGTGGTCAGGACTGCCAAGGACCCGGGTGGCGGCGATGCCAATGTCGTCAGCTTCCGCCGCAAGGCCGCGCATTCCGCGCCGTCCGGTCCCGGCCCCGACGACGACGATCCCGGGCCGCGTGCCGCCTGAGCCGGGCACCGGGCAGGGTGGGGCCGCCAGGGAGGGAAAATCGACCACCCGGCGCCGCGATATGCTCCTGTTCCATGGGCGACACGGTCGCAAATGGAACATGATTCCAATATTGCCATGAAAGTTGGAATGGAATAGCTCTACTCCCGCAGGCAAAACCCTCATGGTCTTCCCGCGATCCGGTCCTCGTCGCGAGGCGGGTCCGCACAACGGAATTTGCTCGCCAGCCTGCGCGGCATGCCTCATGCCCGCCGCAGGACACGGCGAAGAAAGACCAGACAACCCCTTAGGGAGCAGACGGAAATGACCGACAGGCAGCTTCACCCCGAGACGCTGGCGCTTCATGCCGGCTGGCGCGCCGATCCTTCGACGGGTTCGGTGGCGGTGCCGATTTACCAGACCACGTCGTACCAGTTCAACGACACCGACCATGCGGCCAACCTGTTCGCGCTGAAGGAATTCGGCAACATCTACACCCGCATCATGAACCCGACGATCGACGTGCTGGAGAAGCGCATCGCCGCGCTCGAGGGCGGCGTCGGCGCGCTGGCCGTGGCGTCAGGGCAGGCCGCTTCCGCGCTGTCGATCCAGAACCTGGCGCGGGCCGGCGACAACGTCGTCTCCTCGACCAATCTCTACGGCGGCACCTGGAACCTGTTCGCCAACACGCTGAAGGACCAGGGCATCGAGGTCCGCTTCGTCGATCCGAGCGACCCGGAAAACTTCCGCCGCGCCACCGACGAGCGCACCCGCGCCTATTACGGCGAGACGTTACCGAACCCGAAGCTGGCGGTGCTGCCCATCGCCGAGATCGCCGCCATCGGCCGTGAATACGGCATCCCCCTCATCGTCGATAACACGGCGGCCCCGCTGATCGCGCGGCCGTTCGAGCACGGCGCGGCGGTAGTCATCTACTCGACCACCAAGTTCATCGGCGGCCATGGCACGTCGATCGGCGGCATCATCGTCGACGGCGGCAATTTCGACTGGTCGGCCCATGCCGAGCGCCAGCCGGCGCTGAACACGCCGGATCCCTCCTATCACGGCGCGGTATGGAGCGAGGCGGTCAAGCCGCTCGGCCCCATCGCCTACATCATCAAGGCCCGCGTCACGCTGCTGCGCGATCTGGGCTCGGCGCTCTCGCCCTTCAACGCCTTCCAGATCATCCAGGGCCTGGAGACGCTGCCGCTGCGGATCGAGCGTCATTCGCAGAACGCCGACAAGGTCGCGGCCTGGCTTTCCGCCCGGCCCGAGGTCGCCCGCGTCATCCATCCGTCGCTCCAGAGCGGCGTCGACCGCGAGCGCGCCGACAAGTATCTCGGCGGCTCCTATGGCGGCCTGCTCGGTTTCGAGCTGAAGGGCGGCCTCGCGGCCGGCAAGCGCTTCATCGACTCGCTCGAGCTGCTCTACCACGTCGCCAACATCGGCGACGCGCGCAGCCTCGCCATCCACCCGGCCTCGACCACCCATTCGCAGCTCACCGCGCAGGAGCAGGAAGCCGCCGGCGTGTCGCCGGGCTACGTCCGCCTCTCCATCGGCCTCGAGCACATCGACTACATCCTCGCCGATCTCGAGCGCGGCCTCGCCGCGTCCAAGCTGGCCGCCGCGGCCTGAACGGCCAGACCTGACGACGACGCCCGCGGCTGGCCTCCCCCCCCCGGGGGTTGTTTTTGGGCGCC
>JAEZXF010000493.1 GCA_023419995.1 Pseudomonadota bacterium
ATGGTCGATGCAGATCGCCTCGCAGCCCACCGCCGAGGGCGCGCAGTCGACCTACCAGGATCTCGCGCGCCGCTACGGCAACGTCATCGAGGGCCGCGGCGTCAACATCGTCCGCGCCGACATCGAGGGCAGGGGCACCTACTATCGCGTGCGCATCCCGGCTTCGAGCCGCGACGAGGCCATCCAGCTGTGCACCCGCTACAAGGCGGCCGGCGGCAGTTGCTTCGTCTCGCGCTGACCCGGACAACATCTTCATCCCCGAGGCCGCCGTGCGTGAAGCGCGGCGGCCTCGGCATTTTTGACGCCGGATGCGCAGGGACGCGCTTGCCGCTATGATTCCAGCTATGAGCGAATCAGAATCAAAAGCCATCATCCTCGGCTCCTCTGGCCCGGCGCTGACGCCGGATGAGAAGGCCTTCTTCCGCGACGAGCGGCCGTGGGGCTTCATCGTCTTCGCCCGCAACATCGAGTCCGCCGGCCAGTTGCGCGACCTCGCCGCCGAGATGCGCGCCTGCGCCGGGCGCGCCGACGCGCCGGTGTTCGTCGACCAGGAAGGCGGGCGCGTACAGCGCCTGCGGCCGCCGCTCGCGCCCGACTATCCGCCCGCGTCGGCGCTCGGCGCGCTGTGGCGCAGGGACAGGCAGGCCGGCCTGCGCGCCGCGTGGCTGATGTCGCGCCTGCACGCCTTCGACCTCCTGCGCCACGGCCTCAACGCCGACTGCCTGCCGGTCCTCGACGTCCCGGTCGAGGGCGCGCACGACGTGATCGGCGACCGCGCCTACGGCAAGGACCCCGGGATCGTGGCGGCGATGGGCCGTGCGGCGATGGACGGCCTCGTCGCCGGCGGCGTGCTGCCGGTCATCAAGCACATTCCGGGGCACGGCCGCGCCTTCGCCGACAGCCACCACCATCTGCCGGTGGTCGAGGCGCCGCTGGAGGCGCTGCGCGCCCATGACTTCCCGCCGTTCCGGGCGCTGAACGACGCGCCGATGGCGATGACCGCTCACGTCGTGTACACCGCGATCGACGCTGCGCGCCCGGCCACGACCTCGCCCAGGGCGATCGCCGAGATCATCCGCGGGGAACTCGGCTTCGATGGCCTGCTGATGAGCGACGACGTGTCGATGAAGGCGCTTTCTGGGGATTTCGCCTCCCGGACCCAAGCAATTGTTGCGGCCGGCTGCGATGTGGTTCTTCACTGCAATGGCCTGATGGAAGAGATGCGCGCCGTGGCAGGCGCCGCGCCGGTCTTGTCGGGCGAGGCGCTCCGGCGCGCGCGGCATGCGGTTGCCGGCCTCGGCGCGAATGACGGCGCCGGCGAGGATGAAACGAGGGCGGAGTTCTCCGCCATGTTCGAGGCTGTGGCCTAGAAAGCGGGACGGGTGAACGCGAAGGGCAACGCAAAGGCGGCGCCGTTGGAAAAGCTCTGGTCCGGGGCCGAAGATGACCGGGGCGTTTCCGAGCCTTCGCTCGTGGTCGACGTCAGCGGCTTCGAAGGGCCGCTCGACCTTCTGCTTCACCTCGCCCGCAACCAGAAGGTCGATCTCGCGCGCATTTCCGTGCTTGCGCTGGCCGAGCAGTACATCACCTTCATCGAGCGCGCGCGGCGGCTGCGGCTCGAGCTCGCCGCCGACTATCTGGTGATGGCGGCATGGCTCGCCTATCTCAAGTCGAAGCTCCTCATCCCCAAGCAGCCGGGCGACGAGGGCGAGAGCGGCGAGGAGCTGGCGAGCGTGCTCCAGTTCCGCCTCAAGCGGCTGGAGGCGATGCGCGATGCGGCTGCCCGCCTCGTCAACCGCAACCGGCTCGGCCGCGACGTGTTCGCGCGCGGCATGCCGGAGACGGTGATCGTCGAAAAGCACAGCCAGTATTCCGCTTCGCTCTACGACCTGTTGAGCGCCTATGCCTCGCAGCGCCAGCGGCAGGCGGTGACGAACGTGCAGATCGCCCAGCGCGATGTGTGGTCGCTGAAGGAGGCGCGCGACATCCTGACGAGGATGGTCGGCGAGCTCAGCGACTGGACGGCGCTCGACATGTTCCTGATCCGCTACCTGTCGTCGCCGGCCGAACGGGCGACGGCGATCGCCAGCTCGTTCGCCGCCAGCCTCGAGCTGGTGCGCGAGGGGGCGATCGAGGTGCGCCAGGACGGCGCGTTCGCCCCGCTCTACATGCGCGCGCGCCGGCAGGCGGCGGACGCTGCATCTGAGGAGGTGGCGTCATGAGCGGCGGCAAGGTGATCCCGTTCGTCCTCGACGGCGCCGAGGACACGGAAGAGGGCGATGCCCCGCGGGGCGACCTTCACGAGGCGGTGCGCATGGCCGAGGCCATCGTCTTCGCCTCGACGGAGCCGGTGTCGGGCAAGGCGCTCGCCGCGCGCCTGCCCGAGGGCACGGACGTCGCCGCGGTGATGGAGGACCTGCGCCGCCAGTACGCGACGCGCGGCGTCAACCTCGTCAGGGTCGGCGATGCGTGGGCGTTCCGCACGGCGGGCGATCTCGCCTTCCTGATGAACCGCGATTCCGTGCAGCAGAAGAAGCTGTCGCGCGCCGCGCTCGAAGTGCTGGCCATCATCGCCTACCATCAGCCGATCACCCGCGCCGAGATCGAGGAAATCCGCGGCGTCGAGACGTCGAAGGGCACGCTCGACACGCTGCTCGAGACCGGCTGGGTGAGGATGCGCGGACGCCGGCGCACGCCGGGACGGCCGGTCACCTACGGCACCACCGAGGGGTTCCTCGACCATTTCGGGCTCGAGGAGATCCGCGACCTTCCCGGCATGGACGAGCTGAAGGGCGCGGGGCTCCTGTCGGCGCGCATGCCGTCCGGCTTCTCGGTGCCGCAGCCGCCCGCCGATCCCGATCTTCTCACCGAGGACGAGGATCCGCTGACCGACATCGACCTCGAGGAACTCGGCCTCCTCACCCCGCGCGTCACCAACGATTGAACGCTTTCCCCTCGCCGAATCTGTTGCGCCCCGCTGCCGGGCAGGGGTAAGGGGACGCCTCCGGTATGGAAAACGACGGGTGCGGCATGGCGGCAGCGACGGCAGGGCGGGTGACGGCGGGCGTTTCCTTCGCCGCGCGGCTTGCCTTCGAGCGCATCAGCCATGAGTTCTCGCCGGGCGCGCCGACGCTGATCGACGTGTCGCTGACGGCGGAGGCGGGCGAGGTCCTGTGCCTTCTCGGGCCGTCCGGCTCCGGCAAGACCACCCTCCTGCGCATCGCCGCCGGCATCGAGGCGCAGACCGCCGGAAGGGTCCTCGTCAACGACCGCGAGATCGCCGGGCCGGGGCTGTTCCTGCCGCCGGAGAAGCGCTCCATCGGGCTGGTGTTCCAGGACTATGCGCTGTTCCCGCACCTGACGATCCTGGAAAACGTCAAATTCGGCCTGACGGCGCTGTCGCGCGAGGAGGCGCGGACGGAAGCGATGATCTCGCTCGAGCGGGTCGGGTTGGCGCGCTATGCGGATTCCTACCCGCACAGCCTGTCGGGCGGCGAGCAGCAGCGCGTCGCGCTGGCGCGCGCTATCGCGCCGCGCCCGGCTGTGCTGCTGATGGACGAGCCGTTCTCCGGGCTCGATTCCCGGCTCAAGGACACGGTGCGCGCCGAGACGCTGGCGATCCTGCGCCAGAGCCGGGCGACGGCGATCGTCGTCACTCACGACGCCGAGGAGGCGATGCGCATGGGCGACCGCATCGCGCTCCTGAAGGGCGGGCGGCTGGTGCAGGCCGGCACCGCCCACGAGCTCTACCAGCGGCCGGCCGACCTGTTCGCCGCGGGTTTCTTCTCCGAGCTCAACGTGTTCGACGGGCGCGTCGCCGCGGGGCGGGTCGAAACGCCGCTGGGCAGTTTTGCCGCAGCCGGGCAGGGCGAGGGCGCGCGCGCCACCGTCGCGGTGCGCCTTTCCGGCTTCGACGTGTCGCAAACGCATGGGCAAACGCAGGCGCGGGTGCTATCACGCCGGTTTCTGGGGGTCGTCGAACTGATCGAATTTGCCGTCCCGGGCATGGACCAGCCGGTCCGGGCGCGCGTCCGGTGCGGCGCTTTGTCCGGCTCTGCGCGGGAAATTTGGCTCACGGTCCGGGAAAACGACGTGCTTGTGTTTGAAAGAACCGGCGAAAGCGCATAAATCAACATGACCGGCTGCATGGGAGCGGCCTGCAAAACACACGGAAAGAGATCGCTATGGGTTCCTTCTCGATCTGGCACTGGCTTATCGTTCTGGTCGTGGTGCTGCTTCTGTTCGGCCGCGGCAAGATTCCGGAGCTGATGGGCGACATGGCCAAGGGCATCAAGAGCTTCAAGAAGGGCATGTCGGACGACGATGACACCAAGACCGTCGAGCACCGCGCCGACGAGACCGTCTCCACGCCGAAGGAAAAGGCCGGCAAGACTTCCTGAGTCGCCTGTTCCGGCGATCGGGAGTTGAGACGCCATGTTTGACATCGCCTGGACGGAGATGCTGGTGATCGCGATCGTGCTGATCGTGGTCGTCGGTCCCAAGGAACTGCCCGGCATGCTGCGCACGTTCGGCAAGACGACGGCGCGCCTGCGCACCATGGCCGGCGAGTTCCGCAAGCAGTTCGACGAGGCGCTCAAGGAAGCCGAGCTGGACGACCTAAAGAAGCTGGCCGAGGACGCGAAGAAGCTGAACCCGGCCGGCGAGCTGAAGAAGGCGTTCAACCCGCTCGACAAGGCCGGGCAGGACGTGCGCGCCGGACTGGAAGCTGCGTTCAGCCCGCCGAAGACCGAGGCGCCCAAGCCGGCGCCGGCCGTGACGCCGCCTGAAGCCGCCGTGCCGGCCAAGCCTGCGG
>JAEZXF010000495.1 GCA_023419995.1 Pseudomonadota bacterium
GGGGCGGCGCGCCTCGAGGTGGACGGCCGGGTGCCCATGCGCACGGTCGCCTGACGGAGGCTGCCATGAACTCGATGACGGGCCTTCCCTCCCATCGGCCTGCCGGCGACGGGATGACGCCGTGGAACGACCGCCTCCACGACCTGGAGGTGATCGGCGTCACCGACGAGGCGCCGCAGGTGAAGACCTTCGCCTTCCGCGCCGACGCGCGGACGTGGTTCCGCTACAGCCCCGGCCAGTTCATCACGCTCGAGCTGCCCGCCGCCGCCGGCCCGCTGATGCGCACCTACACGCTGTCCTCCTCGCCGTCGCGCCCGTTCTCGGTTGCCGTCACGGTCAAGGCGCAGGCGGCCAGCGTCGGCACGCGCTGGATGTTCGACCACCTGAAGCCGGGGGACCGGCTGCGCGCCTACGGTCCCGCGGGCGCGTTCTCGATCGACGGCCACCCGGCGGAAAAGTACCTGTTCGTCTCCGCCGGCTCCGGCATCACGCCGATGATGTCGATGCTGCGCTGGATGCACGACTGCGCGCCGTCGACCGACGTCGCCCTCGTCGCCTGCGCGAGGCGGCCGGACGAGATCATCTTCCGCAGGGAGCTGGAGCTGCTCGGCACCCGCATGCCGGGGTTGTCGCTCGGCTTCCTCGTCGAGGAGCGTCCGCGCGGCGAGAGCTGGTTCGCGCCCGTCGGCCGCATCGACGCGGCGCGGCTGCCGCTGCTGGCGCCGGATTTCCGCGACAGGGAAGTGTTCTGCTGCGGGCCGGAGCCCTTCATGGGCGCTGTCCGCGCGGTGCTGGAGGCCACGGGCTTCGACATGGCCCGCTACCATCAGGAGAGCTTCGGCCCGCCCGCTGCTGAGACCCCGCCGGCCGGGGCGGGCGCGGCGGCCGGTGCTGCGGGAGCCGAGGCGGCGCTTCCCGTCCGCTTCTCCGTTTCCGGCGTCGACGGCCGCTGCCCGGCCGGCCAGACCGTCCTGCAGGCCGCGCGGGCGAGCGGCGTCCGCATCGCCGCCGCCTGCGAGATGGGGCTGTGCGGCACCTGCCGCGTCAGGAAGGTCGGCGGCGAGGTGGAGATGGCCCACAAGGGCGGCATCCTCGACGACGACGTCGCCGACGGCTACATCCTCGCCTGCTGCTCGAAGCCGCTTTCCGTGCTGGAGATCGAGGCCTGAGGCGCGTTGGGAGCTGCGACTTTCGCTCCTCGGGCATACGCCATGGATCGGGCAGTCGGGCCGACAGCCTCCATCCTCTCCGAAGATCGGCCGTCAGCGGCGGGCCGACGCGGCGATGAACACCGCAAGCTGGGCATCGAAGGCGCGCTTGTAGGCCGGCCGCGCTTCGCCGCGGGCGACATAGGCGGAGAGAGCCGGATACTCTTCAAGGATGCCCGATCCCTCCAGCCGGCGCAGCACCGTCACCATCATCAGGTCGCCGGCGCTGAAGGCGCCGTCGAGCCAGTCGGCGTCGCCGAGTCGGTCCGAAAGCTCGTCCAGCCGGCCGCGGATGCGGTCGTCGAGGAGCGGCAGGCGGTCCTTGTACCAGCTCCTGTCGCCTTCCAGATACTCGGCGGCTTCCCGCTCGACGATCGGCGGCTCCACCGTGTTGAGGGCGGCGAACATCCACATGATGGCGCGCGCCCGGCCGTCGGCGTCCGCCGGCAGTAGGCCGGCATGGCTCTCCGCGACGTGGAGCACGATCGCCCCGGTCTCGAACAGGGCGAGCCCGCCTTCCTCGTAGGTCGGGATTTGCCCGAAGGGATGCAGCGCGCGATGCGCCGGCTCCTTCATGTCGCCGAACGAGAGAAGGCGCACCTCGTAGGGCTGGCCCACCTCCTCGAGCGCCCAGCGCACGCGCATGTCGCGCGCCAGTCCCCGTCCGCGATCCGGAGACCGTTCGAAGGCGGTGATGATGGGGGGCATCGCGAGGCTCCTCGTGATTGCAGGACGCTGCCGGCCATGGCGAGCCCGCAGGGGCCGCCGCGACTGCATGCTACCACGGGATTTCGTTCCGCCGGACATTCCTGCATCGCGATATGCCCGCAGGCGGGCATCGGGTCCGCAAGCGAAGTGGATTCCCGACTGCCCTAGTCGTGGACCGGCCGGTCGGCGCGGGTTCCGGCCAGCCGGAATTCCTGCAAGATATGCCGGGTCACGCCGAGCGCGGCGAGCTCGGCGCCCATCCGCGCCACGGCCGCCTCGTCGAGGAGCCCAGGGTCGACCGTCGTGCGCACCTGGTGCGCGACGCCGCTGGCCAGGAGCAGCTTCAGGCTCTCCCGCGCCTTGTCGCCGCTGCCCTTCGCCCCGGTGACGCGGGGATAGTCGGCGAACGGTGCCTTGACGTCGAAGCCGACCCAGTCGGTCAGCGGCAACACCGCCGCGAGGCGCGCCGGATACGGGCCGCCGGTATGCAGGCCGACCCGGAAGCCCAGATCGCGCACCGCCTTCATCGCTTCCGGCAGCGCGCGCTGCAGGGTCGGCTCCCCGCCCGAGAACACGACCCCGTCGAGGAGGCCGCGCCGCGAGGCGAGGAAGCCGAGCACCTTGCCCCAATCCTGCACCCCGTCGCCTTCGACAGGCCCCTGCACAGGGATGAGGTGCGGATTGTGGCAGTAGGGGCAGTCCCACGGACAGCCCTGCAGGAAGATCGTGGCGACCAGTTCGCCCGGCCAGTCGCAGGTGGACAGGCGCTCCAGGCCGCCGACGCGGATGTCAGCCAAGGCGCGCCTGCTTCTCGCTGAAATAGGTGCGTTCGTGGAACTCGCCCTTCTTGCCGCGGTTGAACGACGAGACGGGGCGATGGTAGCCCATCACCCGGGTCCAGATCTCGCAGGGCTGGCGCTCCTCGTCGGCGAGAACGATCGGCTCGTCCGCCACTGCCGGCTTGATGTCGAACATGGTCTTTCCTTTCCTCAATGCGCGGCTGCCTGCCGCTTCCTCGTGATGAGCTCTTCGTCGCAGCGCGGGCAGAACTCGTGCTCGCCCACGATGTATCCGTGCTTCGGGCACACCGAGAAGGTCGGCGTCACCGTGATGTAGGGCAGCCCGAAATTCCCGAGCGCGCGGCGCACCAGCTTGCGGCAGGCGTCCGTCGAGGACAGGCGCGAGCCCATGTAGAGGTGCAGCACCGTGCCGCCGGTGTATTTGCGCTGGAGCCCTTCCTGCCGCTCCAGCGCCTCGAACGGGTCGTCGGTGAAGCCGACCGGGAGCTGGCTCGAATTGGTGTAGTAGGGCTCGTGTGCGGTGCCGGCCTGGAGGATGTCGGCGAAGCGCTTGCGGTCCTCCTTGGCGAAGCGGTAGGTGGTGCCTTCGGCCGGCGTCGCCTCCAGATTGTAGAGGTGGCCCGTCTCCTCCTGGAATTCGACGATGCGCGCCCGCACATGGTCGAGGAGCCGCACGGCGAAGGCATGGCCCCACGCGGTGGTGATGTCGTGGGCGTCGTCCGTGAAGTTGCGGATCATCTCGTTGACGCCGTTGACGCCGAGCGTCGAGAAGTGGTTGCGCAGCGTGCCGAGATAGCGCTTGGTGTAGGGGAACAGCCCGTCGTCCATCAGCCGCTGGATCACCGTGCGCTTGATCTCGAGGCTGTCGCGGCCGAGGTCCATGAGCGCGTCCAGCCGGCGCAGGAGCCCTGCCTCGTCGCCCTTGTGCAGATAGCCGAGCCGGGCGCAGTTGACGGTGACGACGCCGAGCGAGCCGGTCTGCTCGGCGCTGCCGAACAGGCCGTTGCCGCGCTTGAGCAACTCCGTCAGGTCGAGCTGGAGCCGGCAGCACATCGAGCGCACCATGTTCGGCTTCAGGTCCGAGTTCAGGAAGTTCTGGAAGTAGGGCAGGCCGTACTTCGCCGTCATCTCGAACAGGCGCTCGGCGTTCTCGCTCTCCCACGGGAAATCGGGCGTGATGTTGTAGGTCGGGATCGGGAAGGTGAAGACGCGTCCCTTCTCGTCGCCGCGCGACATCACCTCGATATAGGCGCGGTTGATCATGTCCATCTCGGCCTGAAGCTCGCCATAGGAGAAGTCCATCTCGCGCCCGCCGATGATCGGCACCTGGTCGCGCAGGTCCTCCGGGCAGACCCAGTCGAAGGTGAGGTTGGTGAACGGCGTCTGCGTGCCCCAGCGCGAGGGGACGTTGAGGTTGAAGATCAGCTCCTGGAT
>JAEZXF010000014.1 GCA_023419995.1 Pseudomonadota bacterium
ACGAGGTGGAGCGTCACCACCGGCGGGGCCTGCACGGAATAGGATTCCGCGAGGTAGGCCAACGTCCACAGGCCGCCGCCGAAATAGGCGGCCGCCGAGAGGAACCGCCAGCGCCGCAGGCCCGCCACCGCGACGGCCGCCGCCAGCACGACGCAGAGATAGCCGAACAGCGTCCACACCGCTGGGGAATCCGACGAGACCAGCACCGGCGTCAGGTAGGAGCCGAGGAGGCCGAGGCCGGCCAGCGCCTGCCCGTGCAGCAGCGAGAGCGCCATGGTGCCGAGCGCGATCGCGGCGAGAAGCGCGAACGCCCATGTCGTGCCGATGAAGCCGTAGACGGCATGGGTGGCGAAGACCGTCGAGAACAGGGTGAAGGTCGCGGCGGCCGTCAGGATCGCCGGCACATAAGCGCCGTCGACGCCGGCGACCGGGGCGCGGAAGCCGCGCCGGCGGGCGAACTCGCCGGCGGCGGCCAGCAGGAGGCCGAACAGGGCGGCGCCCGCAAGCCGGACGCGCGGGCCGAACATACCGGCCTCGATCGAGTAGCGGACGAGGAACACGCCGCCCAGCGCCAGCGCCAGCCCGCCGACCCACACCGCCCAGCGCGTGCCGAGCGTGGTTTCGAGATCGCGCCCGGGCGCGGTCCCGGGCGTGGGCGGCCCGGCGGGCGCGGCATCCGCAGCCTCGGGATCGTCCGTGCGCGCGGCCATGCTGCCCCACGGGCCGGCCACCGCCGCCTCCGCTTTCGGATCCTCGGCGTGCGTCGGCGGAACCGCGTCGGTGACGCCATCGCCTTCTGCGGCCGCCGCATAGGCGACGTCCTCGCTGCCGACGGGGACGGCAAGCAGGGGATCGTGCCCTGCCAGCCGGGCGCGGAGCGCGGCGAAATCCTGCTCGAGGGCCTTGAGGCGCTGGTTCTGCCTGCGCAGGACGAGGCCGGCGACGACGAGGGCGATGACGACGATCAGTTCCATTGCGGCCTGCTTTTCCCAGTCGAGATGGAAGACGCCCCCCGGCGCTGTTCCCGCGCTCAGGTCATGGCTGCAGGCGGGACATGGAGAAGATCGAGCATGTCTCGGTGCCGAACGCAAGCAGCCGGCCCTGCCCGTCCACCAGGCGCGCCTCGGAGACGGCGAGCGTGCGCCCCTTGTGCACCACCTTGCCCTCGCAGGTGACGATGCCGGTCTGCGGCGTGATCGGGCGGGTATAGTTGATCTTCATCTCGGCGGTCGAATAGGCCTCGCCGACGGCGAGCAGGGTGTGCACGCAGCAGCCGAGCGCCGAATCCATGATGGTCGCGGCCCAGCCGCCATGGACGCCGCCGAGCGGGTTGAGGTGCCGCTCGCCCGGCAGGCCGCGAAACACCGCCCTGCCCTCCTCGACCTCGACCAGCGCGAAATTCATCCGCGCGGCAATGGACGGCGAGGGATAGTCGCCCGCCACCACATGGCGCAGGAGATCGAGGCCGGAGTGGCGGACGAGGTCGGCATGCGGGATGCTGCCGAAGCCCAGCCGCGAGACGTGGCCCGGAAAAAGCTCGACTTCACTGTTCATGCTGCGTCTTCTCCACGGTGGGGCGTCAGGTGCTTGCGGAGCGCGGCGAGGAAGCCCGCGCGCGCCTCCGGCGCTTCGAGGCCGCGCGGCTCGAAGACGTGGCGGCCGAAAAAGAAGGCGGTGAGCCGGAAGGCGTCCTCCATGGCGCCGAGGTCGGGCCGGATGCCGGCGCCGCGCCGCAGGAAGGCCGGCAGCGGCAGCATCCGGGCGGCCCAGGGCGCGCCGGCCTCGCGCGAGACGGCGCGGCCGGACTTCGGAGACACCCAGGCGAGATCGTCGTTGCGGCCGGTGGCGGCGCATTGCGCGAGATCGAGGCCGAAGCCGAGCTCCTCCAGCACCATAAGCTCGAACCGCACCACCATCTCGCCGGCGAAAGCCGGATCGTCGAGATGGCCGATGAGCAGCGCCAGCGTCTCGTAAAGCCCGGCATGGGGGTCGCGCTCGGGCAAGAGGCGCAGATGCGCGGCGACGGTCTGCAGGCCGTAGCCGGCGCAGGCGCTGTCGAACCGCCGCGCCGCGGGCAGCTCGATCGGCTCTACCTGGTAGAGCCCCAGATGCTCGTCGAGCCGGGCGCGCCAGACGAGATCGACCCGGTTTCCCGGCTGGAGCACCGGCTGCATGCGCCGTGAGCGGCCGCCGCGCACGAGGCCGAGGTGCCGGCCATGGACGCGCGTCATCACCTCGAGGATGGCGCTCGCCTCGCCATGCTTCCTCGTGCCGAGAATGATTCCCTCGTCGCGCCACTCCATCCCCGAAGCCTTCCACCAACAGGGCCACGAATTCAAGGCGGGTGTTTTGCCGTTGCCATCCGGGAAAACATCTGACTTAAGTCAGAGAATGAATCGCTCCAACATCGACCAGATACGCCGGTTCAACCGGCTGGTGACCTTGCGCACGGGCGCGCTCGACGGCAGCTATCTCGGGCGCGGCCGGCCGCTCGGTCAGGCGCGGCTGCTGTTCGAGATCGGGCCGCAGGGCGAGGACCTGCGCCGCCTGCGCGAGAGGCTGGGCCTCGATTCCGGCTATATGAGCCGCCTGCTGAAATCGCTGTCGGCACAGGGCATGATCACCCTGGAGGACGACCCCGGCGACAAGCGGCGCCGGCGCGTCGGCCTGACCGCCAGGGGCAAGGCCGAGCACGCGGCCTACGACGCGCTTTCGGACGGGTTCGCCCGGTCGGTGCTCGCGCCGCTCAGCACGGCGCAGCAAGCGCGCCTCGTCGCCGCCATGGCCGAGGTGGAGACGCTGATGACCGCGGCGGCGGTGACGGTCGCGACCGAGCCCGGCGACAGCGACGATGCGCGGCTGTGCGTGGAGGCCTACTATCGCGAGCTCGACAGCCGCTTCGAACAGGGGTTCGACCCCGGCAGCGGCGGCTATGCCGGGGCCGCCGCGACGCATGAGGGTTGCTTCATGATTGCCCGGCTCGACGGCCGGCCGGTCGGCTGCGGCGCGCTCAGGGCGCTCGACGGCGATACCGGCGAGATCAAGCGCATGTGGATCGCGCCGGAGGTCCGCGGACTCGGCCTGTCGCGGCGGCTGCTCGACCGGCTCGAGGCCCATGCCCGCGGCATGGGCATGGCGCGGGTGCGGCTCGACACCAACCGGACCCTGACCGAGGCGCGCGGGCTCTATCTCCGGTCCGGCTATCGCGAGATCGAGCGCTACAACGACAACAGCTACGCCGACTTCTTTTTCGAGAAGGACCTGCGCGACACCGCCCCGTCCCTTGCCGGACTGCCGTAGATCGCGTCCGGCCTCGAAATCTCGAAGCGGCCTATCTTCCCGTTTTCATGGACGGAAAGCCGCCCTAGCGGTGGAAATCCAGCCCCATCTCGCGGTAGCGCTCGGGGTCGTCGCCCCAATTGTCGCGCACCTTGACGAACAGGAACAGGTGGACCGGCTGCTCGATGATCTCGCCGATCTCCTTGCGCGCGGCCTGGCCGATGGCGCGGATCGTCTCGCCCTTGTGGCCGAGGACGATCTTCTTCTGGCTGTCGCGCTCGACATAGATGACCTGCTCGATGCGCACCGAGCCGTCCTTCTTCTCCTCCCACTTCTCGGTCTCGACGTGGGAGGAATAGGGAAGCTCCTGGTGCAGCCGCAGATACAGCTTCTCGCGGGTGATCTCGGCCGCGAGCTGGCGCATCGGCAGGTCCGAGATCTGGTCCTCGGGATAGTACCACGGCCCGGCGGGCAGCCGCCCGGCCAGCCAGTCGAGAAGGTCGCGGCAGCCCGAGCCGGTCAGCGCCGAGATCATGAAGGTGCGCTCGAATCCGGCCTTCTCGTTGGCCTCGGCCGTCAGCTTCAGCAGCGCCTCCGGCTTCACCCGGTCGACCTTGTTCAGCACGAGGACCTTGGGCTGATGCACGTTCTCCAGGTTGGCGAGGATCGCCTCGGCGTCGCCCCTGATGCCGCGCTCGGCGTCGATCAGCACCAGCACGAGGTCGGCGTCCTTCGCGCCGCCCCAGGCGGTCGTCACCATGGCGCGGTCGAGCCGGCGGCGCGGGCGGAAGATGCCGGGCGTGTCGCCGAAGCCGATCTGCGCCGCGTCGTGGGTGGCGATGCCGCGCACGATGGCGCGCGTGGTCTGCACCTTGTGGGTGACGATCGAGACCTTGGCGCCGACGAGCTGGTTGACCAGCGTCGACTTGCCGGCATTCGGCGCGCCGATCAGCGCCACGAAGCCGGAGCGGGTTTCCGCGGGTGCACTATCCTGCGCCGTCTCGCTCATGCCGGCATCTCCTTGCGCCAGACGCCCTCGCGCCTCAGAAGGCTCGCGGCCGCCGCCTGCTCGGCCTCGCGCTTCGAGCGCCCCGTGCCCGCGGCGGGCAGGATGCCGTCGATCCGCACGGACACCTCGAAGACGGGATCGTGGTCGGGGCCCTCGCGCTTCTCGACCGCGTAGGACGGCGACGCCTTGGCCACCTGGTGCGCCCATTCCTGCAATTCGGTCTTGGCGTCGCGGCGGGCGGCCGTCGGCGCCCGCGAACGGCCGTCCCAGTAGCGGCGAATGAAGGCGCCCGCCGCCTCCAGCCCCCCTTCGAGATAGA
>JAEZXF010000031.1 GCA_023419995.1 Pseudomonadota bacterium
CATGGGGATTTCCGTGAGAAGCGGGCGGAATCAATATGCCCGGTGTCCATTTGCATCGGCTTCATAGCGATTTCGTGGCGCCTTGGAAACCCGAGCGGAATCCCCGGAGAAGAGCGGCGAATACTGACGTCGCATTGGGCATCTGCTGCCATATTATTGTGCATTGCAGCACATCTGATAACGTTCCAGTGCGAAATTTTTCGTGACATCGTCGCGTCGTCTGGTCTAGTGTGCTCTCCATAATCGAGAGAGTGGAGAAAAAATCCGCTCTCCTGCGCGGTCAAAGTCTTGGGAGGATGCGATCTAGGCGCGATTTTCCGCAGCCGCCGTAAGAACGGAAACAGATCGGACGCGTTCAATCTGCAAGGCTTCGGCCTTGCATTTTTTTTGTGCATCGAAAGAATTCCAACCCGTTGCCGGCGCGTCGTTTTTCAACGCGCCGAGGGGCCGATGCGCGGTATGTCGTCGAAGGTGAATCCGTAGTGGACCGTGGCGACGTAAAACGCCGCGAAGATGATCGTCGCGACGATGGTGGTGCGGATGGCCGCCCGCAGCATGTGCGGCCCGCGCGGTGCGCTGGAGACGGTGCCGAGCGTGACCTCGCCGTCGTCGTCTTGGGTGCGCAACCCGAACGGCAGCATGGTGAACAGCACCAGCCACCAGATGATGAAGTAGATTGCGGCGATGGAAATCCAGCTCATCGGGGAAGCCCTTCCCTGTGCGGCCCGGCCCCAGCCGGCAGCCGGCTTTCGAATCCCGACCGGCCGGGCGCGAGGCGCGCGGTCATCGTCTATGCCTGTTCCAGCTCGACCAGCGTGCCGAAGAAATCCTTGGGATGCAGGAACAGCACCGGCTTGCCGTGGGCGCCGATCTTCGGCTCGCCGCTGCCGAGCACGCGCGCGCCCTTCGCCTTCAGGTGGTCTCGGGCGGCAAGGATGTCGTCGACCTCGTAGCAGACGTGGTGCATGCCGCCCGCCGGGTTCTTGTCGAGGAACGGTCGGATGGTCGAGCCCTCGCCGAGCGGTTCGAGCAGCTCGATCTTGGTGTTGCCGACATTGATGAAGACCACGGTGACGCCGTGCTCCGGCAGCGGCTGCGGCTCGGAGACGCTGGCGCCCAGCGTGTCGCGGTAGAGCGCGCTGGCCGCGGCGATGTCGGGCACGACCAAGGCGACATGGTTCAGGCGTCCGAGCATGTGCAGTTCCTTTTCAGGAGTGAATAGTGAGTAGTGAAAACGGACAGGGATGGCGAGTCATGGCGCCAATCGTCGTGACAGGTGCCGTCCACTACTCCCTACTCACTATTCGCTGCTCACTCGATTACCGCGTCACGAACACCGTGACGAGCGGCTTCTTGCCCCATGCCTCGTTGGCGGCGGCGCGCACGGCCCGGCGCACCGATTCCGCGACGAGGTCGAGGTCCTTGCGGCGGACCCGCGGGATGCTCTCGACCGCGCCGATCGCGGCGTCGAGCATCACGTCCTCCAGCAACTGGCCCCTGGCGTTGGTCTTCGCCGTGCCGATGGCCACCAGGTCGGGGTCTCCCGCCAGCTCGTGGCGGTCGTCCAGCACGACGTTGACGGCGACGTGGCCGACATAGCTGAGCTTCCTGCGGTCGCGGATGCCCATCTCCTCGTCGGTGCCGACGAGCTTGCCGTCCTTGTAGATGCGGCCGAACGGCACCTGGTCGACGATCTCGGCCGCGCCGGGGGCGAGCCGCAGCACGTCGCCGTTGCGGACGTGGCCGATCTCCGGGATGCCGGACGCCTGCCCGAGCAGGCCCTGCGCCACGAGATGGGCGGCCTCGCCGTGGACGGGCACCAGAATGCGCGGCCGCACCCACTTGTACATCTGCCTGAGCTCGTTGCGGCGCGGGTGGCCGGAAACGTGGACCAGCGCGTCGCTGTCCTCGATGATCCGGATGCCCTGCTCGATCAGCCGGTTCTTGGTTTCGAGGATGGCCTTCTCGTTGCCCGGAATGACGCGAGAGGAATAGACTACAGTGTCGCCGGGAGACAGCGCCACGTTGCGCATCTCGTCGCGCGCCAGCTTGGCGAGGGCGGCGCGCGGCTCGCCCTGGCTGCCGGTGCACAGGATGACGAGGTTCTCGCGCGGGATGAAGCCGTAATCCTCCTCGGAGACGAACTCGGGCAGGCCGTCGAGATAGCCGAGCTCGCCGGCGACGTCGATCACGCGCTTGAGCGAGGAGCCGAGCACCAGCACCTGCCGGCCGGCATCGCGCGCCGCCTCGGCGATCGAGCGGATGCGCCCGACATTGGACGAGAAGGTGGTGACGGCGACGCGGCCCTGGGCCGCCTCGATGACGCCGCGCAGGCCGACGGCGACGTCCTTCTCGGACGGCGAATCCCCCTCGCGCAGCGCGTTGGTGGAATCGCAGACCAGCGCCAGTGCGCCCTCGTCTCCCAGCGCGCGGAACCGCGCCTCGTCAGTGAGCGGGCCGATGGCGGGCGCGGTGTCGATCTTCCAGTCGCCGGTGTGGACGACGAGGCCGAGCGGGGTGCGGATCGCGAGCGACACCGGCTCGGGAATCGAGTGGGTGACGGCGACGGCCTCGATGTCGAAGGGGCCGACGATGAAGCGGTCGCCCGGCCGGTAGATCTCGACCGGGATCTCCGCGCCGCCGTCCATGCCGCGCTTGGCCTCGAGCAGGCCGGCCGTGAACGGGGTCATCCACACCTTCTTGCGCAGGCGCGGCCACAGGTCGAGCAGCGCGCCGTAGTGGTCCTCGTGGGCATGGGTGATGACGATGCCGGCGACGTTGTCGATCTGGCTCTCGATGAAGCGCGTGTCGGGCAGCACCAGGTCGACGCCCGGCAGGTTCGCGTCGGGAAAGGAAACGCCGACGTCGACGATCAGCCACTGGCGCGCGCGCGCCGGGCCGAAGCCGTAGAGGGCGAAGTTCATGCCGATCTCGCCCACGCCGCCCAGCGGGCAGAAGACAAGCTCGTCCCCGTCCTTCCGTGTCATGTCGCTTTCCTTTCAGGGTCGCCGCAAAGCGGTGGAGGCAATCTCATCCTGCCGCCCGCCGCCGTGGGACGTTGTTTGACGCATTGCGGCGGCGGGTTCAACTGTTTCGGCTGAAGCCGCTCCCGCCGCCCGGACGATCCGTGCTCCTGTCCCCGGGCAATCCCCGGCGGAAAGCCGCTCCGCACCGCCTCGTGGAACTGCCTAGGCGGAGGCCACCGTGCCGAGATGGACGTCGCCGGCGGCCACCGTCACGCGGCTGCCGTCGTCCGCCCGGATCACGAAGCGGCATTCCTCGTCGATGGTTTCGAAGATGCCGCGCACCACGCGGCCGTCGATCCGCACGGCGACCGGCGCGCCGAGGCCGGCTGCCCGCTCGAGCCAGCGGTTGCGGATCTCGCCCACGCCCCTGCCGCCGGCCCAGGCGCGCTCGTGCTCGACCCAGGCATCGGAGAGCGCGAGGAACAGCCGCTCGGCATCGCAGGCGCTGCCGAGCGCGGCGAGCGACGTCGCTGGATAGGGCGTGTCTTCGGGATGGGTGACGACGTTGACGCCGATGCCGATGGCAAGCGCGAAGCGGCGGTCGTCCAGCATGGCGGATTCGAGAAGGATGCCGGAGAGCTTCGCGCCGTCGGCCAGCACGTCGTTCGGCCACTTGAGCGCGAAGCGGCCGTTGCCGGTGACGACGTCGCCGCTGTCGACGCCGATCCGGAGCCTGATGTCGGGCGCGGCGGCGGCCAGCGCGTCGGCGAGCGCCAGGCCGGCGACGAAGCCGAGCGTCGCCGCCTGCTTCAGCTCGAAACCGGGGACGAGCAGCAGGGTCGCGGCAAGGTTGCCCTCGGCGGTGGCCCATTCCCTGCCCCGGCGGCCCCTGCC
>JAEZXF010000243.1 GCA_023419995.1 Pseudomonadota bacterium
CCCCGCCCCGCAAGGGGCACGA
Organism: Pseudomonadota bacterium; assembly: GCA_023419995.1. Taxonomy (GTDB): domain Bacteria; phylum Pseudomonadota; class Alphaproteobacteria; order Rhizobiales; family Rhizobiaceae; genus Aerobium. The sequence goes on from JAEZXF010000243.1 coordinate 23, forward strand.
AGCCGCGGGGTGGGGCTTGCGCCGGAAATTCGGTTGCGCCAGAAAGGGCGCATGCAGACGACACCTCACCGCCCGCGCCGCTCGGCGCTCTACGTGCCCGCCGCCAACGAGAAGGCGCTGGCCAAGATCGCCTCGCTTTCCTGCGATTGCGTCATCGTCGACCTCGAGGATGCGGTCGCGCCGGCGCGCAAGGCCGAGGCGCGCGCCCGCCTCGCCGGCCTGTTCGCCGGCCGCGAGCGCGGCGCCGGCCCCGAGATGGTCATCCGCATCAATGCGCTTGCCAGCGAGTGGGGCGCGGACGACCTCGCGGCGGCGAAGGCCTGCCGGCCCGACGCCATCCTGGTGCCGAAGGTGGAGACGGCGCGCGACCTGCTCGAGGTCAACGACGCGCTCGACGAGATGGACGCGCGGCCGGGCCTTTCGCTGTGGGCGATGGTCGAGACGCCGCGGGCGCTGCTCAACATCGGCGCCATCGCCGCGCTCGGGCGCGACCGCGGCGCGCGGCTGGCCTGCCTCGTCGCCGGCACCAACGACCTGGTCAAGGACACCGGCATCCGGCCGGGTCCCGGGCGCCAGCTCCTGGTGCCGTGGCTGATGCAGCTCGTGCTGGCGGCGCGCGCCGGCGGCCTCGACGCGCTCGACGGCGTCGCCAACGACTTCTCCGACCTCGACGCCTTCGCCGCCGAGTGCCGGCAGGGCCGCGACATGGGCTTCGACGGCAAGACGCTGATCCATCCGGCGCAGATCGCGCCCGCCGACACGGTCTTCTCGCCGGGGCAGGAGGAAATCGACGCCGCGCTCGCCATCCGCGCCGCCTTCGCCCTGCCGGAGAACGCGGCGAAGGGCGTGATCTCGCTCGACGGCCGCATGGTCGAAAGGCTGCACCTCGAACAGGCCGAGCGGCTGCTCGGCAAGGCCGGCCTTCAGGGGGCCGGTCTCTGAAAGGAGCGAATGCGATGAAGCTCTACCGACTGCTGACCGGACCGGACGATTCCAGCTTCTGCCACAAGGTGACGGCGGCGCTGAACAAGGGCTGGGAGATCCACGGCTCGCCGACCTACGCCTTCGACGCCGCGAGCGGAGCCATGCGCTGCGGCCAGGCAGTGGTGAAGACGGTCGAGGGCAGGGACTACGAGCCGGGGATGAAGCTCGGCGAGCAGTAGGAGGCCGAAGCCTCTTCCGCTTGCGCCGAACATCCGTCATCGTCACCCTCTCCCCGCTCGTGGGGTGATGCCGCCAAGCGGATGAGCGCCGTTTCCGCGAAACGCGAGAAGGTCTAGCGGTCCAGCCCCAGTCGCCTTCTGAGTGCGTCGTATTGCGCCTGGCTCGTGTCGGCCATCGCCTCCGCGCGGCTGGCGGGCGTGTCCTCGAACGGGATCGGGCGGTCGAACTGGCTGACGGTGAAGTCCCAGCGCACGCCGTCGATCATGTTGTAGAAGTGGGTGCCGCCGGCCGTCCGCGTCCGCAGGATGTCGCCGCCGAGGACGTCCTGAACGACCAGCGCGGTGACGCTGCACTGGCCGCGCGCCGGGCTGTCCGGCGTCCAGCTCCCGGCGGTCTCGGCGCTCCACGCCGTCTTCAGGCGGTCGTAGAGCTGCAGGGCGGCCGCGTCGTCCCGCGCGCTCATTCCGCGCTCGCCTCGATGCGCTCCATGTCGTCGTCGGAAAGGCCGAAATGGTGGCCGATCTCGTGGATCAGCACATGGGTGACGATGTCGCCCAGCGTCTCCTCGTTCTCGGCCCAGTAGTCGAGGATGGCGCGGCGGTAGAGGGTGACGCGGTTCGGGCCCTCGCCGGTGGAGGGGTTCCAGCGCTCGGCGATGCCGCGCCCCTCGAACAGGCCGAGCAGGTCGAACGGCGTCTCCAGCGCCAGATCGTCCATGATCTCGTCGGTCGGAAACTCGGTGACCTGGATCACGATCTCGCCCGTCAGCTTGCGGAAGTCCTCCGGCAGATGCGCGTAGGCCTCGAGCGCCATCAGCTCGAATTCCTGCAGCGAGGGGGAGAGCTGGTCGCTCCATTCGCGGGTTTGGTAGATGCGGGCCATGTATCGTCCTTTGGCCGCCATATAGACCGTTGCGCAGCCGGTTTCGACCCCTGTCGCCGCGCATGGTGAAAAGCGCGCCGGCCGCTGGCCGCTTTCCGGCGGCCTCGCGCCGGGATACGGCGGATGAGGGATCGTTTCACGGGAGGAGGAAAAGGGTCCTTGCCGCCTCAGCCCGACAGCTCGCTCTCCTCGAGCGGCCGCGCCTCGGACGGCAGCATGATCGGCACGCCGTCGCGCACCGGATAGGCAAGCTTGGCGGCGCGCGAGACCAGCTCGCCGGCCTCGGGGTTCCAGGACAGCGGCATCTTCGTCAGCGGGCAGGCGAGCATCTCCAGCATCTTCGGGTCCACGGCCTGCCGTGCCGCGCGCCTGCCCGGCCGCTCCTGCGCCGCGTTCCCGTCGTCGTCGGCGCTCATTGCAGGCTCGACCCGAAATCGTCGTCCTCGCGCGCCAGCGCGATCTCGGTCATGGCGATCAGCGTCTCGGCGCGCGTCTTCAGGTCCGGCGCCTCGAGCAGCGCCTGCTTCTCGGCCGCGCCGTAGGGCGCCATCATCGAGAGCGCGTTGACCAGCGTCGCGTTCTCGGCCCGGCTGACGCTGTCCCAGTCGGCGTCGAGGTCGTTGGCCTTGAGATAGGCGCGGAACGCCTTGAGCAGCGCGGCGCGGTCCACCTCGGCCGCGCCGGCCTCGGCGTCGAGGTCGGCGAGGAAGGAGGCGATGCGGCACTGGCGGTAGGGGGTGCGGACGTGCATCTCCTCGGCGACGCGGAAGCGGCAGACGCCCTGCAGCGAGATCAGGTAGCGGCCGTCGCCGGTCTCGGCGAAGGAGGTGATGCGGCCGAGGCAGCCGACCGCGCACAGCTCGGGTTCGCCGTCGGGCCGGAGCGCGCCGTCGAGGCGCGGCTGGATCATGCCGATCAGCCGGTCGTGGGCGAGCGCGCGGTCGATCATCTCGAGATAGCGCGGCTCGAAGATGTTGAGCGGCATGCGGCCGGAAGGCAGAAGCAGCGCGGCGGCGAGCGGGAACACCGGCACGATCTCGGGCAGGTCGTCCGCCTTCCGGTATCGCGCGTTTCCCGCCTGCATCTCGTCCTCCTGCCTGCGATGTCGCCCTGTCCTACGAGAACAGCAGCGACGACAGCTTGCGGCGCGCCGACAGCGTCGCCTCGTCGGCCATGCCCCATGCCTCGAAGAATTTCAGCAGCTGCAGCCGCGCGCCGTCGTCCTGCCAGGCGCGGTCGGCCTTCATGATGGCGAGCAGGCTGTCGGCGGCATCGTCGCGAAGGCCGAGCGCGTTCTGGATCAGCGCCAGGTCGAAGCGGGCCTGATGGTCCTTCGGGTCGGCCGCCAGCCGGCGCTCGAGCTCGTCCGGGTCGCCGAGCCCGGCGACCTGCTCGGCAAGGGCGAGCCGCGCGCGGACGCCGGAAAGCTGCGGCGCCTCCAGCTTGTCCTCCGGCGCGCGCGCCAGCACCTCGCGCGCATTGGCGGCGTCGCCGGCGTCGAGCAGCGTCTCCGCCAGCCCGGCGATGGCGTCGAGATTGTCCGGCGTGTCGGCCAGCACGGCGGCGTAGACCTGCGCCGCGCCCTGGAGGTCGCCGCCGGCGCGCAGGTCGGCCGCGGCCGCCAGCGCCTCGGCGCTCGCCTCCCCGGCGTCGCCGGGGCCGGAGGCCTTGGCGATGAACTCGCGGCTCTTGGGTTCCGGGGTCGCGCCC
>JAEZXF010000284.1 GCA_023419995.1 Pseudomonadota bacterium
TCCTCGCACTGGTCGTTGTAGGCGTCGGGATCCTCCGGGGCCGGCGAGTCCGGCTTGTGGATCTCGGCGATCAGCTCCGCCGGCTTCTCGTGGCGGAAGTTGAGGCCGGTGCCCTCGCCGTTCACCAGGTCCATCACCATCGGCATGGTGTAGGGAAGCGCCTCGTCGAGGTGGATCGCCACCGCCTCGTGCCGCTCGGGGCGGATGTGGAGCCGCTGCCCCAGCAGCGCCGCGACGGCAGGCGCCCACGCGCCGGCCGCGTTGACCACCATGTCGCATTCAACGGTGCCGGCCGAAGTTTCCAGCCGGTAGCCGCCGCCCTTGCGCGCGGCGCCGAGCAGCCGGCAGAACTGGCGCACCTGACCGCCGCGTTCCCTCACCATGGCGGCGAGCAGCATGCACATCTCGTGCGGATCGAGGAAGCCGTCGTCGGGGCCGAAGATGCCGCCGGCGAGCCCCTCGGCGGCGAGATGCGGCACGAGCCGGCCGAGCTCGCCGGCCTCGTAGACGCGCGCCTTCATCCCCGCCTCTGCCTGAAGCTCCGCCGAGCGCGCGAACAGCGCCATCTGCTCAGGGGTGCGCGCCAGCCGCAGGTAGCCGATGCGGCGGAAGGCGAGGCCGAGCGCCTCCCATTGCCGCAGCCGGCGCAGCGAATGCGCGCGCAGCGCGATGTCGAACGCGTCGGTGAACTGGGTGCCGACGACGCCGACCGAGCGGCCGGACGAGCCCGAGGCGATGGCGCCGGCGTCGAGCACGGTGACGCGTGCGCCCGCGCCGGCAAGCTCGACCGCCGTGCACAGGCCGAGCGTGCCGGCGCCGACGACGACGGCATGCGGCGCCGCGGTCATGGCCGGGCCGCGATCTCGCCCAGCGTCCCGTCGATGGCCGAAAGGATGGCCTGCCCGTCGCCTTCGGTCATCGGCGTCGACAGCGCGAACAGGCCGTAGCTCGCCGACAGCACGCCGCGGTCGAGCAGCCCCTTGTGGAAGGCGTCGAGCTTCTTCCGCTCGGCCGGACCCGGATAGACCGAGCGGTAGTCGGTGACGGGGAGCGCGGTGAAGTGGACCTTGAACAGCGAGCCCAGCCCGACGCACTGGCCGGCAAGGCCGTGGCGGGCGAGCGAAGCGACGATGCCCTCGCGCAGCAGGGCGCCGAGCCGGTCGAGGCGGGCGAAGCTCTCCGGCGTCAACGCCTTCATCGCCGCAAGCCCGGCGCGCATCGTCACCGGGTTGGCGGTGAAGGTGCCGCCGTGCGGCAGCGCCGGCTTGCCCTGCGTCGGGTCGAACACGGCCATCACCTCGGCCCGGCCGCCGACCGCGCCGACGGGGAAGCCGCCGCCGATGATCTTGCCGAGCGCGGTCAGGTCCGGCGCGATGTCCCACAGTCCTTGCGCGCCGGAATGGCCGAGGCGGAACGAGATCACCTCGTCGAAGACCACAAGCGCCCCCGCGGCGCGGGCAACCTCGGCCATGGCGTCGAGATAGTCCTTGCGCGCCGGGATCAGCCCGGCGCGGTTGGGCATCGGGTCGATCAGCACGCCGGCGATGGCCTCGCCATGCGCGGCGAAGACGGCGCGCAGCGCCTGGACGTCGTTGAACGGCACGGCGATCACGTCGTCGAGCACGCCGCGCGGCGTGCCGCGGGCATAGGGCGTCGAGGCCGGCAGGTCGCCCCAGTTGGCCGGCGACGAATCGAGGCTGACCTCCGCGAAGTCGTAGGAGCCGTGGTAGGCGCCCTCGATCTTGACGATCTTCGGCCGGCCGGTGAAGGCGCGCGCCGCCTTGATCGCCATCATCACGGCCTCGGTGCCGGAATTGGCGAAGCGGATCTGCTCGACCGAGGGCAGGCGGCCGACCAGCAGCTCGGCCAGCTCGATCTCGCTCTCGGTCGGCGCGCCGAAGGCGGTGCCGTGCGGCATCTGGTCGATCACCGCCGCCGTCACCTCTGGGTGGCCGTAGCCGTGGATCATGGCGGTGAAGTTGTTGATGCAGTCGTAATAGGCGTTGCCGTCGACGTCCCACACCCGGCAGCCCTCGCCGCGCGCGGCGTAGATCGGGAACGGCTCGATGAACACCGTGGTGCGGGTGTTGCCGCCGGGCATGACCTTGCGGGCGCGCTCGAACAGCCGGCGGGATTCGGGCATCGCGTCTGGATAGTGCGGCATGGTCTCGCTACCGGGAGGGAGGGGCTGGGCCGCGGCGCGGCCCTTCCGTCTACTTCGTCATGATCGTGTGGCTCTGCTCGCGCATGAACTGCGGCAGGAAGTAGGCGCCGAGCCCGCCCTTGCCGCTGACGCCGGTGCCCTTCCAGCCGCAGAAGGGCTGGGCGCCCGGCCACGCGCCGGTGGTGGCGCCGCTGGCGCGGTTGGCGTAGAGCACGCCGGCCTGCGCATGGTCGAGGAAGTATTGCAGCTCGCCCGCGTCGCGGGTGAAGATGCCCGCCGTCAGCCCATAGGCGACGTCGTTGCCCTCCTCGATGGCGGCTTCCAGCCCGTCGACGCCGCGGACGACGAGGAACGGCATGAACAGCTCGTCGCGCGTCAGCCGGCCCGGCCCGTCGAGCTCGACGACGGTCGGCTGGACGTAGTTCTCGGCGAAGCCGTCGCCGAGCCCGCCGCCGCCGAAGCGCACCCTGCCGCCGGCCTCTGCGACCGCGTCGCGGAAGCGCTTCACCGTTGCCGCGCCGTAGACCGGGCCCATGAAGGTGTCGGCCCGGCGCGGGTCGCCGACCTTGAGCTTGGCGGCGAAGGCGACGAGCCGTTCGACGAACTCCTCCTTCACGGCGTTGTCGACATAGGCGACCGAGCAGGCCGAGCATTTCTGGCCCTGAAGCCCGAAGGCCGAGCGGGCAACGCCCTGCGCGGCGCGTTCGAGATCGGCGTTGCGGGTGACGTAGGCCGGGTTCTTGCCGCCCATCTCGGCCACGACCGGCTTCATGAAGGGCAGCGTCGCCATGTGGCGGAAGATGCTCATGCCGGTGGCGTGCGAGCCGGTGAAGGCGACGCCGTCGATGCCGTCATGCGAGGCGAGGAGCCGGCCGACCTCGCCGTCGCCCAGCACGATGTTGAACACGCCGTCGGGCAGGCCCGCCTCGCGCAGCGTCTCGGCGAGCAGCAGCCCGGTCAGCGCGCAGGCCGGCGACGGCTTGTAGACCACGGCGTTGCCGGTGAGCAGCGCGCCGGAGATCATCCCGACGGACAGCGCCAGCGGGAAGTTGAACGGCGCGATCACGGCGAAGACGCCGTAGGGCTTCATCACGCTCTTCGCCGTCTCGTCGGCGACCAGCTCGTTCATCGGCCGGGTGTAGCCGCGGTTGGCGCGCAGCTCGGAGGCGTAGTAGTCGACCATGTCGACGCATTCCTCGGCCTCGCCGACCGCCTCCATGCGCGACTTGCCGACCTCGTAGAGGGCGGCGAGGCCGAGCCGGTACTTCTCCCTTTCCAGCACCGCCTTCCAGCGCCCGGCGAAGGCGAGGCGCTCCTCGAGGCCGGCCCGGTTCCAGACCTTCGCGCCGGCGCGGGCCGAGGCGATGGCCGCCTCGATGTCGGCGGGGGTGGAGACGGGGAAGCGGCCGAGCGAGAGGCCGGCGTCGATGGGGCTGGCGATGGCCTCCGCCGGCCCGGTGGCGAAGGGCGTCGTCCACTCCCTGCCCAGCTCCTTCGCCTCGAAACCGGCGAGGAGCGCGTCGAGATGCGCATGCACCGGGGCGAAGTCGACCCCGATGTTGGAATAGGTGACGCGGGGTAGTTCAGCGGGCATGGCTTCCTCCAGATCCGATGCTCGGGCGATAATCGGAAGGACCTGCGGGCAAGTCAATCCGCATTGCCGGAAAACAGCATTGATCCCGGTTTCCGGAACTTGTACGCTGGATGCCCTTGCCCCGACCGTGTGACCGATGTGAGCGACCCCGCCGCCAAGGAAAGCCCGCTGGAGCGATACGTCTCCATCCTCGAGGCCATCGCGCCCTTCGCCGGGGGGCTGACGGCGGCCGAGCTCGAAGCCGCACTCGACCTGCCGAAGACCACGGTGAACCGGCTGCTGCACGGGCTGCTGGCCAGCGGCATGGTCGCCGCCGATGCGGCGCGCAACCGCCGCTACCGGCTCGGCGGCCGCATCCTCGGCCTGCTCGACGTCTCGCCGGACACGGGCTGGCTGGCCTCGCTGGCGCAGCGGCCGCTGCAGGCGCTGGCCGACCGCACCGGCCTGTCCGCCTTCATCTCGAAGTTCGACGGCGACGAGGTGCGCTCGGTCACCTGCGTCGCACCGGACGCGCCGGTCCGCACCTGGGTGATGCCGGGCATGCCGATGCCGGTCAACGCGGCGGCGACGGCCAAGGCGATCCTCGCCTTCCAGCCCGACGAGGTGGTGCGGCGCATGCTCGCGCGCGAGCGCGGCGCCTACACCGACAACACCAAGACGGACGTCGATGCGCTGCTGAGCGAGTTCGCCGAAATCCGCGCGCGCGGCCACGCCACCGACCTCGCCGAGCACGTGGCGGGGCTGGGCGCGATCGCCGTGCCGGTGCACGCGCCGCCGGCGCCGGTCGCCTATGCGGTCGGGCTGACCGGCCCCTACGGCCGGGTCATCGAGCGGGATTTCGACGGCCACCGCGCCGCGCTCGCCGAGGCGGCGCTCAGG
>JAEZXF010000311.1 GCA_023419995.1 Pseudomonadota bacterium
ACGATGGCGAAGCCCGCGCCGCGGTGGTCGGTGCCGGCGATGGTGCCGGCGGCGCCCGCGATCACCTTCCCGGCGCGGGCGAGGATGTCGGCGTCGATCGCCGCGTCCTCGGCGCAGATGGCGTTGAGCTTGATGGCGACCGGCCCGGCCTCGACCAGCCGCTCGAACCAGGCGCGGCGCGGGCGGTACTCGCCTCCGGCCTCCGTGGCCAGGGTTTCCTCGCGCAGCCAGCGGGCATAGTCCTCCTCGACCGCGTCGAGCGGCATGGCGACGATGGACGGCGTCTCGTAGGGATGCAGCGACCTCGCCAGCGCCACCAGCGCGTCGAAATGGCCGGCGCGCGTCTTGAGGACGAGCGGCACCTCCTCGGCGCGCTCGACCGCGCCCTTCCAGCGATAGAGGCTCGCCACCGGCGGCAGGAGGTTGGCGCAGCCCGCGAGCCTGCCGCCGATCGCCGCCTCGGCGATCCGGTCGGCGACCGCCCGGGCGGGGCAGTTGACCCAGACGTCGATGAGCCTGTCCGGGGGCTGGTGCGGGCTGGCGGCCAAGTCAGGTCTCTCCGGGCGTCAGATTTCCATGCCCATCATCCCGGCGACGGTGTGGACGTCCTTGTCGCCGCGGCCGGACAGGTTGACGATGACGATCTGGTCCTTGTCCAGCGTCGGCGCGAGCTTGACCGCCTGGGCGACCGCATGGGCGGATTCCAGCGCCGGGATGATGCCCTCGACCCGCGTCGTCAGCTTGAAGGCGTCGAGCGCCTCGCCGTCGAGGATCGGCACGTATTCGACGCGGCCGGTGTCCCGGAGCCACGAATGCTCGGGCCCGACGCCGGGATAGTCGAGGCCGGCCGAGATCGAATGGCCGTCGAGGATCTGCCCGTCGGCGTCCTGCAAGAGATAGGTGCGGTTGCCGTGGAGGACGCCCGGCCGGCCGGCGTTCATCGACGCGCAGTGCTCGATGCCGTCGAGCCCGCGCCCGCCGGCCTCGACGCCGACGATCCGCACCGAGGCGTCGTCGAGGAAGGGATGGAACAGGCCGATGGCGTTCGAGCCGCCGCCGACCGCGGCGATCACCACGTCGGGCAGCCTGCCCTCCTGCTCCAGCATCTGGGCCCGCGCCTCGCGGCCGATCACCGACTGCAGCTCGCGCACCAGCTCGGGATAGGGGTGCGGGCCGGCGGCGGTGCCGATCAGGTAGTAGGTGTCGTCGACATTGGTCACCCAGTCGCGCAGCGCCTCGTTCATCGCATCCTTGAGCGTGCCGTGGCCGGAGGAGACCGGCCGCACCTCGGCGCCCAGCAGCTTCATGCGGAAGACGTTGGGCTTCTGCCGCTCGACGTCGGTGGCGCCCATGTAGACGACGCAGTCGAAGCCGAAGCGCGCCGCGACCGTGGCGGTGGCGACGCCGTGCTGGCCGGCGCCCGTCTCGGCGATGATGCGCTTGCGGCCCATGCGGTGGGCGAGCAGGATCTGGCCGAGGCAGTTGTTGATCTTGTGCGAGCCGGTGTGGTTCAGGTCCTCGCGCTTGAAGTAGATCTTCGCGCCGCCGAGATGGCGGGTCAGACCCTCGGCGAAATAGAGCTTGGACGGGCGGCCGGCATAGTGCGTCGACAGCGCCTGCAGCTCCGCCTGGAAGGCAGGATCGTCCTTCGCCGCCTTCCATTCGGCCTCCAGCTCGAGGATCAGCGGCATCAGCGTCTCGGCGCCGAAGCGGCCGCCGAACAGGCCGAACATGCCGTCCTCGTCGGGGCCGGCGCGGAAGGAGTTCGGCTGGACGGGTGTGTTCACGGTCTGGCTCCTTGGGGCATGCGGGGCGGTCAGGCGGCCCGGCCGGCTCGCGCGGCCCTGACGGCATCGAGGAATTCGGCGATCAGCGCCGTGTCCTTGACCCCCGGCGCGGTCTCCACGCCCGACGAGACGTCGATGCCGGGCGGGTTGGCAAGGCGCAGGGCGTCGCCGACATTGGCGGCGTCCAGCCCTCCCGAAAGCATGTAATCGACGCCGCGGTCAAGCTCTGCGAGGAACCGCCAGTCGAAGGCGACGCCGTTGCCGCCGGGGAGCACCGCGCCCTTCGGCGGCTTCGCGTCGAAGAGGAAGCGGTCCGCGACGCCGCGGAACGGCCCGACCGCCGCGAGATCGGCCGCCTCGCTGATCGCCAGCGCCTTCATCACCGGCAGGCCGTAGCGCGCCTTGACGGCCGCGACCCGCTCCGGCGTCTCGCGGCCGTGAAGCTGGAGCATGTCCGGGGCCATCGCCGCGACGATCCGGTCGAGGAACGCGTCGTCGGCGTCGACGGTCACGGCCACGGCCTTCGCGCGGCCCGCCGCCGCCTGCCGCAGCCGTCCCGCCTCTTCCGGCGAGACGTTGCGCGGGCTCTTGGGGAAGAAGATGAAGCCGACATGGCTCGCGCCGCCGGCGAGGGCGGCGGCCAGCGCGTCAGCCGTCTTCAGGCCGCATATCTTGACGTCGAGCTGCATGGCGGCCAAGTGCCACGAAAAGGCGGCGGAGTCGAGGCTGGCGCGCACGGACGGCTTGCGCGGCGCGGCCTTGTGCTTCTACCTGCGCAGGGGTCCAGCTTGCGAGGCAACCATGAAGACCGTCTTCTCACCGCGCCATGCCGGCCATGCCGGCAATGTCGAACTCGAGACCAACGCGATCGTGCCGGCCTACGAGATGCCGTCGCGGGCCGAGATCGTACGCGCGCGCGTCGAGGCGGTCGGCCTCGGCCCGGTGATCGGACCGGGCGAGCACGACCTCGCCACGGCGAGGAAGGTCCATCTCCCCGCCTATGTCGATTTCCTGCCCACGGTCTGGCCGGAGTGGGAGAAGGCCGGCCGCACCGGCTCGGCGATGCCCTATGTCTGGCCGACGCGCGGCCTGCGCGGCGACGTCGAGCCGCAGGCGATCGAGGCGAAGCTCGGCTTCTATTCCTTCGACGCCGGCGCCACCTTCGTGAAGGGCACGTGGGACGCGATCCGGGCCTCGCACGACGTGGCGCTGACCGCGGCGGGCCTCGTCGGGGAAGGCGAGCGCGCCGCCTTCGCGCTGTGCCGCCCGCCCGGCCACCATGCCGGCTCGCGCTTCATGGGCGGCTACTGCTTCCTCAACAACGCGGCGATCGCCGCCGAGTGGCTGCGCGACAAGGGGGCGGCGCGCGTGTCGATCCTCGACGTCGACTATCACCACGGCAACGGCACGCAGGAGATCTTCTACGGCCGCGCCGACGTGCAGCTCGTCAACCTGCACGGCGATCCGATGGCCGAGTATCCCTACTTCCTCGGCCATGCCGACGAGCGCGGCGCGGGCGCGGGCGAAGGCTTCAACCACAATTTCCCGATGCCGGCCGGCACCGCGTGGGATGAGTGGGGGGCGGCGCTCGACCGGGGCTGCGACCTCGTCGCCGGCTATGCGCCGGATGTGCTCGTCGTCTCGCTCGGCGTCGACACCTTCGAGCGCGACCCGATCAGCAGGTTCAGGCTGACGAGCGACGACTATCCCAAGATCGGCCGCCGCATCGCCCGGCTCGGCCTGCCGACGCTGTTCGTCATGGAGGGCGGCTATGCGGTGGACGAGATCGGCATCAACGCCGTCGGGGTGCTGACCGGCTTCGAGGACGGCTGAGCGCCCGTCCGGCGCTTCCCGCCGTGGCGCGGCTGCAACAGCGGCGCGCCATCGGCGTCCCGTCGCGATGAATCCCCGAAATCTCCGCAATCGCGACATGATTCGCGGGCTGAACGGCAAGAGATTAACAACGCGTTCACGGCTTATTCACCGATGCCGGGTAACATGGTCGCAATCGGAAGGGACATCCGACGGGACAGGGTTCA
>JAEZXF010000335.1 GCA_023419995.1 Pseudomonadota bacterium
CCGCTCTTTGTCCTTCGAATAAGCTCATCAATGTCTCCGGCTTTCGTGCGCCGCGTTTCAGGATCGGCGGATGTGGATGCCGCCGTCGACGTGGAAGGCGTGGCCCGTGACATAGGGCAGCTCGCCCGCCGCCAGCGTCGCCACGGTGCGGCCGATATCCTCCGGCTCGCCCCATCTCGGCTGGGGCACCCGGCCGGAGGTCACGACGGCGTCGTACCTGTCGAAGACGTCGGCCGTCATGTCCGTGCGGATCATGCCCGGCCGGATCTCGTAGACCGCGATGCCCGCCTCGGCCAGGCGAAGGGAATAGAGCGTCGCCATCATGGCGATCCCGGCCTTGGAGATGCAGTACTCGGCCTGCGCCGGCGTGGCGATGACCGCGTTGCCCGACGAGACGAACACCATCGAGCGGTCGGGGCGCGCCGCGTCGTGGCCGGGCTCGGCCAGCATCCGGCGCGCGACGCGCTGGCTGAGGAAATAGGTGCCGCGCAGGTTGATGCCGATCAGCCGGTCGAAGCTTTCCGGCGGCACGTCGAGCATGTCGCCGCGACAGGCGGTCTGGACGCCGGCATTGTTCACCAGGCAGTCGAGCCCGCCGAAGGCGGACCACGCCGCCTCGACCAGCGCCTCGTGCCCGTCGAGGTCGCCGACGTCGCCGGCGACGAAGGCAGCCCGCTGCCCGGCGGCGCGGATCGCGGCCAGGGTCTCGGTGGCGCTCCCGTCCTCGACGAGGTCGTTGACGACGACGTCGAACCCCTTCCCCGCCAGCGCCACCGCGATCGCGCGGCCGATGCCGCGGCGCCCGCCGGTGACGAAGGCAGCCTTCCGCCGCGCCGGCGCGGCGCTCACGCTGCGGCTCCGGGAATCTCGACCCAGCGCATGATGTGGATGGCGGACGCCACGAGCTCGCCGCGCTGGTTGCGCGCCTCGACGTCGGCCAGCGCGCGGTTGCGCTCCGGCTCGAGCGACTTCACCCGATAGGTGACGGTGACCGTGTCGCCAAAGAAGACCGGCCCGGCGAAGCGCACCCGGTCGTATCCCTGCGAGACGGGCGTGTAGCCGCCATAGTGCTTCACGTGCGGGGTGTACATGAGGGTCGACGTGGTCGACATCAGCCCGACCGTCAGGACCCCGTGCGCGATGCGCTGCCCGAAGGCGCCCTTGCGCATGTATTCCTCGTTGCAGTGAACCTCCGACAGGTCGCCGGTCAGCCCAGCGAAGAGATAGACGTCGCTCTCCCCGATGGTCTTCGAGAAACGGACTTCGTCCCCCGGCTGAACCCTGAATTCGTCGAGCTTCATTGCATCCTCCCTGACTTCGGAAATCACCTATCACTGACTTGCATGTAGGTCAACAATCGATATTCTCGCCGCGAACCGGAGGAACCATGAACGACGACCCCATCCACAACCCGGGCGAGCGGCGCGCGCCCGTATGCCCCCGAACGGAAACGGCGCTCCAGCGGCTGCGGCCGCGCTTCGAGGGCCGCGTCAGCGAAAGCCAGGCGGTGCGCGAGCAGCATGCGAGCCAGCTGACCTGGCTCGCGCCCGAGCCGCCTGACGCCGTCATCTTCGCCGAGACCACCGAGGAGGTGGCCGAGATCGTCCGCACCTGCGCGGCGCTCGGGGTGCCGGTCATCCCCTATGGCGCCGGCACCTCGTTCGAGGGGCAGCTCAACGCGCCGAGAGGCGGGATCAGCATCGACCTTAGCCGGATGAACGCGATCCTCGAGGTTCACCCCGAGGACATGGACATCCGCGTCCAGGCGGGCGTCACGCGCAATGCGCTCAACCAGTACCTGCGCGATACCGGCCTCTTCTTCCCGATCGATCCGGGGGCCGACGCCTCGCTCGGCGGCATGGCCTCGACCCGCGCCTCCGGGACCAACGCCGTGCGCTACGGGACGATGAAGGACAACGTCCTCGCGCTGACCGTGGTCACTCCCGAGGGAGAGATCGTCAAGACCGCCAACCGCGCCCGCAAGAGCTCGGCGGGCCTCGACCTCACGCGGATCTTCGTCGGTGCCGAGGGCACGCTCGGCATCATCACCGAGCTCGTGCTGCGCCTGCACCCGCTGCCCGAATCGATCGTCTCGGCGGCCTGCCCCTTCCCCACCCTGCGCGCCGCCTGCGACGCGGTGATCGCCACGATGCAGTCCGGCATTCCGGTCGCCCGGATCGAGTTTCTCGACGCCCTGATGGTGCGGGCGGTCAACGCCCATTCGAAGCTCGACCTACCCGACCAGCCGCTCCTGCTGCTGGAGTTCCACGGCACGCCGCAATCGACCGCCGAACAGGTCGAGCGCTTCGCCGAGATCGCGTCCCTCGAGGGCGGCGGCCCGTTCAGCCACGCGACCGAGCCGGAGGCGCGCAACCGGCTGTGGGCGGCCCGCCACAACGCCTATTGGGCCTGCCTCGCTCTGCGGCCGGGGACACGCCCCCTGCCGACCGACGCCTGCGTGCCGATCTCGCGCCTTGCCGACTGCGTGGCGGAGACGGCGGAGGACATCGCCGCCACCGGGCTGGTGGCGCCGATCGTCGGGCATGTCGGCGACGGCAACTTCCATGTCCAGCCGCTGGTGGACCTGTCCGATCCCGCCGAGGTCGAGGCGGTCCGGCAGTTCAGCGCCCGGCTCGCCGCGCGCGCCATCGCCATGGACGGCACCTGCACCGGCGAGCACGGCGTCGGACAGGAGAAGGCGAAATACCTCACCGACGAGCACGGGGAGCCGGCGCTCGAGCTGATGCGGCGCATCAAGGCGGCGATCGACCCGGCCGGCATCATGAACCCGGCCAAGATGCTGGCGCCGCTGACATGAAGGATCTCCTGCCCGCGCCGCCCCGGCGCCCGTCCAGCACCCTCGTCAACGGCGAAACCCGGCTCTACGGCATCGTCGGCCATCCGATCACCCAGGCGAAGTCTCCCGAGATCATCACGCCGGTGCTGCAGGCGCGCGGCATCAATGGCGTGCTGGTTCCGGTCGACATCGCGCCGGCCGACCTGGCCTCGGCGTTCCCCGCCCTCCTGCGGATCCGCAACCTCGACGGGCTCGTCGTCACCGTGCCGCACAAGGCCGGCGTGGTGCCCCACCTCCATCGCCTGGGCCCGCGGGCCGAGGCGGCGGGCGCGGCGTCGGTCCTCGCCCGGTCGGCGGACGGGCACTGGCTGGGCGAGCTGTTCGACGGTACCGGCTGCTGCGCGTCGATGGAGAGCCGGGGCGTCGACATCGCCGGACGCGTGGTGCAACTCCTCGGCGCGGGCGGCGCCGGAAGCGCCATCGCCGTCGAGCTCCTCATGCGGAACCCGCAGATCCTGCGCATTCACGATCCGGACCCCCGCCGCCTCGACGCGCTGCTCGCGCG
>JAEZXF010000344.1 GCA_023419995.1 Pseudomonadota bacterium
GTCGATGCCGTAGATCTTCGTCTTGTCGGCGACGCCCAGCTCGTCGATGGCGAGCTTGACGCCCTTGGCGAACTCGTCCCACGGCGTGAAGACGACGCTGATGTCGGGGTTGGCGGTCAGGACGGCCTTGGTCTGGTCGGCGACGGAGGCCGGCACCGTGTCGTTGACCACGCCCCAGACGGCCTTCTCGGTCACGTCGTTGGCCTTGGCGATCTCCTGCCACACGGCGTAGCGGCGGTCGAGCGGGGCGAAGCCGGCGACGTAGACGGCGCCGCCGGTGAAGCCCTTGCCTTCCTTCGCGACGGCATGCTCGAGCACGAGCCGCGCCATGTCGGCGTCGGACTGCTCGATCTGGGCGATGGCGGGGTTGTCGAGGTCGACGTCGTAGGCCACGACCTTGATGCCCGCGTCGAGCGCCTTCTGCGCCACGTCCTGCAGCGTCTCGGGGCGGCCGTTGTTGATGACGATGCCGTCGACGCCGAGGTTGATCGCCTGCTCGACGAGGCTGCGCTGGGTGTCGTGGTCGTTGCGCGCCTGGGAGATGGTCAGCTCGACGCCGAGCGCGTCGCCCTGGCGCTTGACGCCGGATTCGAACGCCTGCAGCCAGTCGCCCGAGCCGAGGAAGGAGACGACCGCGATGCGGACGCCGCCCTTGTCGAACGGCGCGGGCGCGCCTTCCAGCCCTTGCGAGAACGCCTGTCCGGCGAGGAGGAGCGACGCGACCGCGCCGCCGAGAAGTGCCCTGGTGATGTGCCTCATGGTCCTGTTACCTTTTTTGCCAGTTGAATTCAGTTGGCCCTGCGGCCGAGGCCGTAGGTGAGCGCAAGCGCGCCGACGAGCACGGCGCCCTTGACGAAATCCTGCGTGTAGTAGGGGATGTTGAGCATGGTCAGCCCGTTGAGCAGCACGCCGACGAAGATCGCGCCGATGACGGTGCCGAACACGTTGGGCCGGCGCATGCCGAGCACGGCGAAGCCGATCAGCGCGGCGGCCACCGAATCCATCATCAGCGAGGAGCCGGAGGAGACGTCGCCGCGCCCGACGCGGGCGGCGATGATGATGCCGCCGAGCGAGGCGAGCGTGCCGGACGTGACGTAGGCGAGCGCCTTCAGCCGCGCCGTGTTTGCGCCGGCGAGCCGCGCCGCCACCTCGTTGCCGCCGGTGGCGAAGAACAGGCGGCCGATGCGCGTGCGCTCCGTCAGCACGAAGAGGACGACGGCGACGCAGAGCATGACGATCACCGGCAACGGCACGCCGCCGACGCCGGAGCGGCCGATGAGCAGGAAGGCGGGATCGTAGGCGCCCGCCGCCTTGGTGCCGTCGGGCAGGATCAGGCCGGACGAGATCGAGCGACCGGCCGTCGGGATGAGCTGGAGGCCGGACAGGAGGAACATCATCGACAGCGTCGCGAGAAGGTCGGGCACCCTCAGCCTGACGATCAGCAGGCTGTTGACCAGCCCGACCGTCGCGCCCAGCGCCAGCACGAACAGCACGGTCGCCGGCGCGGAGAGACCCCACACCACCATGGCGTAGCTCGCCGCCATCACCGAGGAGGCGGCGACCGCGCCGACCGAAAGGTCGAAGCCGCCGACCGAGAGCGTCACGGTGACGCCGACGCCGAGGATGGCGACGACCGAGACGGCCTGCAGGATCGACAGAAGGTTGTTGAGATTGAGGAAGGCCGGCTGGGCGAGGCTGTAGAACACGATCAGCCCGGCGAGCAGGAAGAGCACCGCGCCGGCGCGCACGGCGCCGGCGACCTGCGCGGCCGCGCCCGGCGCGCCGTCCTTCGTGGACACTGTCTGCGTATCGCTCATTCTGCCAGCGCTCCGGCGTGTTGGCTTTCCGCCGCGGCGTGCCACGGCGTCAGCCCATGATGATGCATCAGGAAGATACGATCGGCGACCTCGAACGCCTCCTCGGGGTCCGAGGTGGCGATCAGCGTCGCGCCGCCGCCCTGGCGGATCGCCGCGATGATGTCGGCGCGCGCGCCGACGTCGACGCCCTGGAACGGCTCGTCGAGCAGGAGCAGCCGCGTCGGCTCGGCCTGCCAGCGGGCGAGGATCACCTTCTGCTGGTTGCCGCCGGACAGCGTCTCGATCGGCGCGAAGGGCCCCGACGCCTTGATGCCGAGGCGCGCGATCGCCTTCTCGGCCTCGCGGCGCTCGCGGCCGCCGCCGATGAAGCCGCCCGGAAACCACCTGGCCAAGTGCGGCAGGGAGATGGTGGCGGCGACGGTGCTGCCCGGCCAGCCGGCCGGCATCAGCGACGAGCGGTGGCGGTCTTCCGCCGCCAGCGCCACGCCCCGGGCGATGGCCGCGGCGGGGCCGGACGGTGCGTAGGGCCGACCGTCGAGACGGATCGCGCCGCCATGCGGCGGCTCCAGCCCGAACAGCAGGTTGAGCAGCCGGCTCTTGCCGGAGCCGAGCGGCCCGTTGATCGCCACCACCTCGCCCTCGTGGACGGCGAGGTCGACGGGCGCGCCGTGCGGCACCAGCCTCAGCCCCTCGATCTCGAGCACGGGCGCGCCTTCGGCGTCGCGATGGGCCGGGCGGGCGCTCTCCAGCGGCCGGCCGATCATGGCGGAGACGGCGGCGGCGAAATCGACGGGACGGGAAAGGACCTCGACCACGCGGCCGCCGCGCATCACCGCCACGCGGTCGGCGAGCGCCTGCAGGTCGGCGATGCGGTGGGAGATGTAGAGGATGGCCAGCCCCTCGCCGCGCAGGCGCTTCAGCACCTCGTAGAGCCGCGCCGCCTCGGCCCCGGAAAGGCTGGCGGTCGGCTCGTCGAGGATGACGAGCGAGGCGTCGGCGGCGACGGCGCGGGCGATGCCGAGAAGCTGCCGGTCGGCGGCGCGCAGGTCGGCGAAGTCGGCGTCGAGCGGCAGGTCGAAGCCCGCTTTGTCGAGGAGCGCGCGCGCCCGCGCGCGCACCCCGCCCCG
>JAEZXF010000372.1 GCA_023419995.1 Pseudomonadota bacterium
CGTGCAGCCGGCGAGCACGACGGCGGCGACGGCCAGGCCGCCCGCTATCCTTGCGAATGAAAAACTGCGCATGATCTCTCCTCCTCGCTTCCCGTCCCGTCCGATAACGCCCGCCCGCGCCATTCGATCCCGGTTTTGTCGCTTTTGACAACCCCCTTGCCCGCCGGGGCCGGAACCGCGCCGGGCTCCGCGCATTATCGTGCACGGCACGAAGCCGCGCGAGGGGGGACGCCATGGCCGCGAAGGACAAGGTCGTGAAGGAGGGGGTCGTGAAAGAGAGGGTGGTGAAGGTCGAGGTCGCCAAGGAGGGGGAAGCCGCCGACGCCCTCACGGAGCGGGAGGAGCCGGCGGGCCGGGGATTCGTCCTCACCGGAATCTTCATCATCCTGTCGATCTACGCGCTCTATTTCGGCCGGGAGTTCTTCATGCCGGTGGTGCTCGCCTTCCTGTTCGCGCTGACGCTGACGCCGATCGTGCGCTTCCTGCGCAAGCGCGGCGTGCCGTCGTCGATCTCGGCGACGCTTCTCGTCTTCCTCTCGGCGGCGGCGATCGGCCTCGGCGGCTACCTGCTTTCCGGCCCGCTGATGCAGCTCATCAGCGACGCGCCGCAGATCGGCCGCACGCTCACCGAGCGCATCGAGGAGCTGCGCGGGCCGTTCGACCGGCTGATGCAGATCTCGGCGCAGATCGACAACGTGACCGACACGGTGGACGAGAGGGGCGTGATGAAGGTGTCGGTGCAGCAGCCCGGCATCCTGTCGCAGGCGGCCGGCACCATGCTCAGCTTCGCCACCAACGCCGCCATCGTCTTCGTGCTGTCGCTGTTCCTGCTCGCCTCGGGCACGCTGTTCTACGAGAAGATCGTGCAGTCCTTCGCCACCATGTCCGAGAAGAAGCGGGCGCTCAGGATCGTCTACGACGTCGAGCGCGAGGTGTCGCGCTACCTCCTCACGGTCGCGGCGATCAACGCGGCGCTCGGTCTGGTCATCGCCCTCGGCCTGTGGGCGATCGGCATGCCGTCGCCGTTCCTGTGGGGCGTCATGGCGGCGCTGCTCAACTTCCTGCCCTATATCGGCGCGCTGGCCACCATCGTCATCGTCGCCGCCATCTCGATCGTCAGCTTCGACACGCTCGGATACGCGATGATCGCGCCGGCCTTCGTCATCGCCTGCAACGTGCTGGAGGGCCAGATCATCACGCCGCTGATCGTCGGCCGGCGGCTCGAACTCAACGCCGTCGCGATCTTCATCGCCGTCGCCTTCTGGTCGTGGCTGTGGGGCTTCATCGGCGCGCTGATCGCCGTGCCGCTGCTCGTCGTCGTCAAGGTGTTCTGCGACCATTTCGAGGCGCTGCAGTCCTTCGGCAACTTCCTCGCAGCGCAGCAGACCGACAACGGCGAGGACGAGCCCGAGAAGACCGAGGGCTGAGGCTACTTCAGCGCCCGCACCAGCGCGGCGTCGGGGAAGCAGGTGGCGGGCCGGCCGGACTTCGCCTGCCACTCGCCGATCGAGCGGCGGGTGCGGAAGCCGGGAAGGCCGTCGGCGCCGCCGACGTCGTAGCCCAGCTTCTCCAGCCCCCGCTGCATGGCGGCGATGTCGGAGCGGTAGAGCTTGTCGACGGCGCCCCAGTTGCCGGCGAAGCGGCGGTCGCCATAGGTGATGCGGTCGGCCGCATGGCCGACGAACAGGGCGTAGAGATCGCTCTCGTTGTACTTCTTCAGCACGTAGAAATTGGGCGTGACGATGAAGGCGGGGCCGTTGCTGCCGGCGGGCATCAGCAGATAGCCTTCCTGCCGCGCCTCGTGCTCGGGAAACGGCCGGCCGTTGACGCGGGCGACGCCCATCGCCGCCCAGTCGGAGATCCTGCGGCCGCGGTCGGGGCCCTCGAGCGCGCAGGAGACGCCTTGCGGCACCGTCACCTCGAAGCCCCAGTCGCGGCCCTGCACCCAGCCATAGTGGGCGAGATAGTTGGCGATCGAGGCGAGCGTGTCGGCCTCGGATCCCCAGATGTCGGCGCGGCCATCGCCGTCGCCGTCGACGGCATGGGCGAGATAGGAGGTGGGCAGGAACTGCGGCTGGCCGAGCGCGCCGGCCCAGGATGACTTCATCGCGGCGACGGAGACGTGGCGGCGCTCGACCATCTCCAGCGCGGCCAGCACCTCCTTGCGGAACATCTCCTTGCGGGTGGCGAGGAACGCCTTGGTGCCGAGCACCTCGAAGGCGTTGTGCGGGATCTTGGCCGCGCCGAAGCCCGATTCGCGGCCCCAGATCGCCAGCACGATGCCGGCCGGCACGCCGGTGCGGCGCTCGATGGCGTCGAGCGCCGATTTCAGCCGCGCGGCGCGGCTGCGCCCGCCGGCGGAGACGCCCGAGACCGTGTTCTCGGCGAAATAGTTGCCCGGCGCGCCGAACTCGGCCTGATGCTGGGTCTTCGGCGTCTCGGGCTTCTGCCCCGGCAGCACGAGGTCGGGCAGCTTCAGGTTGGGGGTGACGCCGGCGAAGGCGGCGTTGAACGTCTCGGCCGAGATGCCGCGGCCCCGCGCCTCGGGCCACAGGTCGTTCCTGAGCCAGTCGCCGAACTGCGACTGGACGGACTGGGCGGCGGCGGGAACGATCGCGGCGAGGAAAACAAGCAGCGCGCAGGCAAGGCGTCTCATCGGATGGCGTCCTGTCGTTGGGCGTCTCATGGCGTCCTCCCTGGGAGAAGAATGCGTCAAAAAGCCGTCCGCGACCGAAGCGCCGCCGCGAGCGTGCCCTCGTCGAGATAGTCGAGTTCGCCGCCGACCGGCACGCCGTGGGCCAGCCGCGTCACCCTGACGTCGAGGCCGGCGAGCTGGTCTGTGATGTAGTGGGCCGTGGTCTGCCCCTCGACCGTGGCGTTGACGGCGAGGATCACCTCCGTGACGCCGCCCGCGGCGACGCGCGAGACCAGCGCGCGGATGTTGAGGTCGTCCGGGCCGACGCCGTCGAGCGGCGACAGCGTGCCGCCGAGCAGGTGGTAGCGGGCGCTGATGGCCGCGGCGCGCTCCAGCGCCCACAGGTCTGACACGTCCTCGACGACGATGATGGTCGCGCCGTCGCGGCGCGGATCGGTGCACACGGTGCAGGGATCGCTGGTGTCGACGTTGCCGCAAGTCGAGCAGACGCGCACCTTGTCCACCGCCTCGCCCATGGCGGCGGCGAGCGGAGCGAGGAGCTGCTCCTTCTTCTTGATGAGATGCAGCGCCGCGCGGCGCGCCGAGCGGGGCCCGAGCCCCGGCACCTTGGCCAGAAGCTGGATCAGGCGCTCGATCTCGGGGCCGGCGATTCGCTTTGAGGACATGGGGACTTATAGAGCGAGTAGGGAATAGTGAGTAGGGAATAGGGGCGGGCTGTCGTGCCGACTACTCACTACTCTCTACTCACTATTCCCTCTTTTTCAGAACGGCAGCTTGAAGCCGGAGGGGATCGGCAGGCCGGCGGTCAGCTCGCGGGTCTTCTCCTGCATCGCCGCCTCGACCTTGGTCTTGGCGTCGTTGTGGGCGGCGAGGATCAGGTCCTCCAGCACCTCGACGTCGTCCTCCTTGAAGAGGGACGGGTCGATCTTCAGCGACCGCATCTCGAACTTGCCGGAAATGGTGACGGCGACGAGGCCGCCGCCGGCCTGGCCGGTCGCCTCCATGCCGGCGATCTCTTCCTGCAGCGCCTGGAACTTGGCCTGCATCTCCTTGGCCTTGCTCATCATGCCGAGAAGGTCTTTCATGGGAATCTCCTACAATTCGTCGTCGTCTTCGGCGAGGCCCGCCTCGATCTCGGGCGGGCTGCCCGCGTCGTCCGTTTCTGGTGCCCCGGGCGCATCGGGGATGCGCACGTCGATGATCTTCGCCCCGGGGAAGCGCGACAGGATCGCGGCGACGGCCGGGTCGCTGCGGGCGTCGACGAACGCGCTCTCGCGCCGCGCCGTCTCCATCTCGCCCAGCGTCGCCCCGCCCTCTTCGCGCGACAGCGACACGACCCAGCGCCGGCCGGTCCAGTCCTGAAGCCGGTTCGACAGGTCGTTGAGAAGCGTGCGCGGGGCATCGCCGGTCAGGCTGACCTCAAGGTGGTTGTTCTCGATCCGTACCGGCCGGACATAGCTCTTCAGCATGACCTTGAAGGCGAGGTCGCGGTGCGTGTCGGCGAGCGCGGCGATGTCGGCGAGCGTGGCGACGCGCGGGCCGGGCCTCTCTTCCTCGACCGCTGCCGGAGACGGCTCGAAGGCGGGCCTTTGATCGGCGACCGGCTGGGAGGCGACGAGACGCATGGTCTGCCCGCCGCCGGAAGGCTGCGACGGCAGGTGCGCCTGCGCCATGGCCTGCGCGCCGGGACCCGAGGGCGCACCGAAGCCGCCGGCCGGCCGGCCGCCATTGGCGGGAGAGGAGGCCGCGTCCGTCTCCAGCGCCTTCAGCGCCTCGTCGAGGGTCGGCAGGTTGGCGGCGTGCGCCAGCCGGATCAACACCATCTCGGCGGCGTTGACCGGGCGCGCCGCGCCCTGCACCTCGGACAGGCCCTTGAGCAGCATCTGCCAGGTACGCGACAGCACCCGCACCGACAGCGTCCTGGCGAATTCGAGCCCGCGGCTGCGCTCGTCTTGCGACAGCGAGGCGTCGTCCGCCGCGGCGGGCAGGAAGCACATGCGGGTGACGAGGTGGTTGAACTCGGCCAGCTCGGTCAGCACGGTCGCCGGGTCGGCGCCGGCGTCGTACTGGGCGCGGAAATCGGTGAGCGCGGCGGCGACGTCGCCCTTCATCACCAGCTCGAACAGGTCGATGGTGCGGGCGCGGTCGACGAGACCGAGCATGTCGCGCACGGCCTCGGCCGTGACCCGGCCCGAGGAATGGGCGATCGCCTGGTCGAAGATCGACTGCGCGTCGCGCATCGAGCCCTCGGCGGCGCGGGCGATCATGGCGAGCGCCTCGTCCTCGGCCTCGACGCCCTCCAGCCCGCCGATATGCGCCAGATGCCCCTTGATCAGCGCGGCGTCGATGCGGCGCAGGTCGAAGCGCTGGCAGCGCGACAGGATGGTGATCGGCACCTTCCTGATCTCGGTGGTGGCGAAGATGAACTTCACATGCGGCGGCGGCTCCTCAAGCGTCTTCAGCAGGCCGTTGAAGGCCTGGTTCGACAGCATGTGGACCTCGTCGATGATGTAGACCTTGTAGCGGGCCGAGACCGGCGCGTAGCGCACCTGCTCGATGATGTCACGGATGTCGTCGATGCCGGTATGGGAGGCGGCGTCCTTCTCGAGGACGTCGACATGGCGGCCTTCCATGATCGCCTCGCAATGGAGACCGGGCACGGAAAGGTCGACCGAGGGGGAATCCACCTGGTCGGTCCTGTAGTTGAGGGCGCGGGCGAGGATGCGCGCCGTCGTCGTCTTGCCGACGCCGCGCACGCCGGTCAGCATCCAGGCCTGGGCGATGCGGCCGGAGGCGAAGGCGTTGGTGAGGGTGCGCACCATCGGCTCCTGGCCGATCAGGCCGGAGAAGTCGCGCGGGCGGTACTTCCTGGCCAGAACGCGGTAGGCGGCGGCCCTGGTCCCGTCTTTGTGGTCGTCTGCCATGGGTAAGGACCGGGCTCCCTGCGGCGGCGCTCTGTCTTTTGTGGCCGGCCGGCGGAGCCGCATGCCGGTCCGCCGCCGAAGGCCGAGTTTCGCCGCCGGACGCCGGCCACGTCAACCGCGCCGTGCGGCCGTGGAGCGCGTCGGCGCAGGGGAAATCGGTGGGAGGCTGGCACGATGACCCGTGCCGTGGCTCGTTAGGGCTGCTTCCTTCCGGACCTGACCCGGTTGGCGAGTGGCTCGTCCACCACCAACCTCCCGCGCCCCATATCGGAAATTCCGCGGGCGAATGCAAGGCCGGCGGGGGGCGATTCGACAGTCAGGCGGCCGCGCCCTCACCTGCCTGCCTCGCCCCAAGGAGAGATGACCGCACCCTCGCGACCTCCTTCTCCCAGTTCCCGGAGAAAGCGGGCTCCGAAGGGCCGGTGAGGGACGCACCGGCCTCCGGGAATCGAATCGCAGTGAAACCCGGTTCACCTGTCGCACGATTCGCTTGCAGGCCGGCGCGCGCGCATCTAGCTTTCTCGGGAACCGAGGGAGAGAGGATGCACGCTTCGACGGGAGGATTCGTTCTCGATCCGCGCATCGAGCGCGACAGCGCGCCGCTGATGTGGCTGGGACTGTGCGAGCTCAGGCTGATGGACGACAGCCGCTGGCCCTGGCTCATCCTCGTGCCGCACCGGCCGGGCGCGGTCGAGATCCACGACCTGACGCCGCTCGACCAGGCGATGCTGAGCTTCGAGACCTCGCTGGTGGCGCAGGCGCTGAAGCGCGTGACCGACTGCGGCAAGATCAATGTCGGCTCGCTCGGCAACATGGTGCCGCAGCTCCACGTCCACGTCATCGCCCGCAACGAGGGCGACCCCGGCTGGCCCGGCCCGGTCTGGGGCTTCGGCATGCGCGAGCCCTACCGCCGCGCCGACCTGCACCAGTTCGTCAGCGCGATGAGAGCGGCGCTGTCGCCGTAGCGCCCAAACCCGCAAGGCGGCGGCGCGGCTCACCGCCTGCGCCGCGCCTTTTTCCTTCTGCGCAGTTCCGGACGGAAACCCGCTTCGCCCCTTTCCCCGAATTGCCTGGTTCACCCCCCGATGCCCTCCCCCCCCTGCCCCGGCAGCCCATCATGACCTTCCCGCTTATCCTCGCGCCGGAGCGGGAGCCGAGCAGCTTCGTCGGCTTCGCCGGCAACCGCATCGACCGCCAGTCGGAGAACCGCACCGACGACGCCCTGGAGACGGCGCTCGCCGACCCGCGCACCCGCATCATGCAGACGCGCGGCGGCCGCCTCTACCTGAAGCTGGGCGACGGCGGGTTCGATCCCTATTTCGCGCTGGCGGACGCGCGGGCGATGGGCGCGAAGCTGGAACACGCGGTGCTGCTGGGCATGGCCGAGGCCGGCCCGGTCGTCGTCGCGCCCGGCGCGATCGAGCCGGAGGCGCTGCCCGAGGGCATCAAGGCCATCGACCACCGCTCGGTCTACGTGCAGGGGCTGATCGGCGAGGAGGCGCTGGGCGAGCTGGCGCAGGGCGCGGCGCTGCTTTCCTGGCACCACAACCACCGCTTCTGCGGCCGCTGCGGCGGCAGGACCGAGATGCGCATCGGCGGCTACAAGCGCGCCTGCACGGCATGCGGGGCCGAGCAGTTCCCGCGCACCGACCCGGTCGCCATCATGCTCGCCGTGCGCGGCGACAAGTGCCTGCTCGGGCGCAGCCCGCATTTCGGGCCGGGCATGTACTCGACGCTCGCCGGCTTCATCGAGCCGGGCGAGACCATCGAGGCGGCGGTACGGCGGGAGACGCTGGAGGAGTCCGGCATCCGGCTCGGCCGCGTCGTCTATCATGCCTGCCAGCCATGGCCGTTCCCCTACTCGCTGATGATCGGCTGCTTCGGCGAGGCGATCAGCGAGGAGATCGCCTTCGACGGCAGGGAGCTGGAGGATTGCCGCTGGTTCTCCCGCGACGAGGTGCGGGCGATGATCGCGGGCGCGCATCCGGACGGCCTCGGCGTCCCGCCCCCCGGCGCCATCGCCAGCCACCTCATCCGCTTCTGGGTCGAGGCGTGAGGCGTGCCTGACGGAAACGCCATGCACAACCGCTACGGAACGCTCGCCGCGCGGGTCTACGACCTCGACAAGCCGGTCGGCCGCTCGTTCGGCGACATCAAGTACTACCGGCAGCGCCTCGAGGCGTGCCGCGGCGCGGTGCTGGAGCCGGCCGTCGGCAACGGCCGCATCTTCGTGCCGCTGATCGAGGCCGGCATCGAGATCGAGGGCTTCGACGCCTCGGAGGAGATGCTCGGCCACTGCAGGGAGGCATGCCGCAGGCGCGGCCTTTCGATGAGCCTCAGCCGCCAGACCTTCGAGGGCTTCGCGTATGACAGGCGCTTCGCGGCGATCATCCTGCCGCTCGGCTCGTTCCAGCTCGTCACCGACGCGACGGCGGCGATGGCGGTGCTGCGGCGCTTCCGCGACCATCTCCAGCCCGGCGGCAGGCTGATCCTCGACATCGACCCGATCGGCTCCTTCCTCGGCCCGTCCGGCACGGTCCGGAGCTGGACCACGCCGGAGGGCAACCTGCTGACGCTGCGCGACGACCGGGTCGAGACCGACCACGTCGCGCAGACCACGCTCTCCCATTTGCGCTACGAGCACTGGCGCGACGGACGCCTGATCGACACCGAGCTCGACCTGTTCCGGCTGCGCTGGTGGGGCGTGACGGAACTGGCGCTGGCGCTGCGGGCTTCGGCGAGGTCGTCGCCTCGGGCGGCTACGACCACGGACGCGCGCCGCGGCAGGGCGACGAGATCATCACCTTCGAGGCGGTGCGGGACTGAAGCGCCGGCGTCAGCCGATGCCGAGATCCTGGCGGATCTTCCTGGTCAGGCCGCGCGCCACGAGGCCGTGCGAGCGGCGCAGATAGGCCTCGAGGTCGCTTTCCGGCAGATCGGCGGACGCCGCCACCGACACCCACTGCCGCCTGGCGAAGTAGGGCGCCTGGGCAATGCCGTCGATGGCGGTCAAGATCTCGAAGCTGTCCTCGCCGCACTTGAAGACGATGCGGCCGGAGAAGCCGCCGCCCCCGCCGAGGAGGGCGAAGACCTTGCCGCCGACCTTGGCGACCCGCGCCTCCCACTGGGCGACGAGGGCGCCGCCCGGCAGGCCGAGGACGAAGGCGTCGAAGCCGGCGGGGTCGTAGAGGCCCATGGC
>JAEZXF010000426.1 GCA_023419995.1 Pseudomonadota bacterium
GGCTGGACGAGATCGCGCCGCCGTCGACGCGGCTGTTCCGGATGCTGCGCCTCTATGCCTCGCGCGCGGCCGCCGACGTCATCGACGAGGTGGCCGCCGGGCTGGAGCTGACCTCGGACGAGGCGCGGACGCTGGCGCGGCGGTCGCTGTCGTCCTACGTCGCCGCGGCGACGATGATGCCCTATGGCGACTTCCTCGCCATGGCCGAGGAACGGCGCTACGACGTCGAGCTGATGAGCGAGCTTCTCGGCGTCAGCTTCGAGCAGGCGGCGCACCGCCTGGTCACGCTGCGGCGCAAGGGCGAGGAGGGCGTGCCCTTCGGCTTCCTGCGCGCCGACCGTTCCGGCCGGCTGACCAAGCGGTTTCCGCTGCCCGGCCTCAGCATACCCGGCTTCGGCCACGGCTGCCTGCTGTGGCCGATCTACAGCGCCTTCTCCGAGCGCGGCGTGGTGCGCCAGGTCTCGGTCTTCCCCGGCGGCGGGCGCTTCCTGCTGGTGGCCAAGGCGACATCCAAGCATGTCACGGGCTTCCGCCAGCCGCCGCTGGTGTTCTCGGTCATGCTGGCGTGCGACATCGTCCACGCCGACCGCACCGTCTATGGGGAGGGGCTCGATCTCGGGCAGCCTCCGGTCGAGGTCGGCCCGTCCTGCATGCTGTGCCCGCGCCTCACCTGCAGCCACCGGCAGGAGATACCGGTGTAGCGCCGGTCAGGCGTGCAGCGGGGAGGCGGAATCCAGCACCCGGCGCACGGCCTCCACGATCTCGGTGTTGGCGTAGGGCTTGGTGATGAAGCCGTCGGCCTTGAGGTTCTCGGCCGCCTGCCGGTCGTATTGCTGGCCGCGCGCCGTCAGCATCAGCACCGAGGTGCCGCGCAGGGCGTCGCTGGCGCGCAGCTCGCGCAGCACGTCGAGCCCGTTGCGCTTGGGAATCATGATGTCGAGCAGCATCATGCGCGGCCGGAACTTGTAGGCGGCATCGAGCGCCGCCTCGCCGTCGCGCGCCAGCCCCACGGACCAGCCGCGCCGCTTGAGGATGAACTCCAGCGATTCCATGATCGCCGGCTCGTCTTCGACGATAAGGATATCCGTCATCACAGCAGCCCCTCCCAAGGCTGTGTGCGACTGCACCGGCATGCCGCGCATTGTGTCGGCTTTGTGGGTCGCGCAACAGGACCGGTCAACCGCCGTTCCGGTTTCCGTCCGCCAACGGACGCCAAAACGCCTCAAAAATCAAGCCCGGCCCGTTCCCGGTGGGCCGGAGCCGCCGGCGTGGGCGTCACAGGGAGGCCGGCTCCGGCGCGTCCGTGGCCTGCGCCACCTCGGCGAGGATCTCGTAGGAACGGACCCGCGCGTCGTGGTCGAAGATCTGCGCCGCGACCATCAGCTCGTTCGCCCGCGTGCGCTCGACGAAGGCGTCGAGGCCGCGCCGCACCGTCTCGCGCGAGCCGACGATGGCCGTCGACAGCGTCTGGGCGAGTAGCGCGCGCGCCGGCGCCTCCAGGCCCTCGGCATAGCCGGGGAGCGGCGCCGGCAGCTTGCCGGGCCGGCCGCTGCGCAGGTTGACGAACGCCTGCTGCAGCGAGGTGAAGAGCAGCCGCGCCTCCTCGTCGGTGTCGGCGGCGATGACGTTGACGCCGAGCATGGCATAGGGCCTGTCGAGATGCTTCGACGGCTCGAAGCGGCTGCGGTAGACCTCCAGCGCCCGCTCCATCTCGGCCGGCGCGAAATGCGAGGCGAAGGCATAGGGCAGGCCGAGCATGGCGGCGAGCTGGGCGCCGTAGAGGCTGGAGCCCAGGATCCACACCGGCACGCCGAGGCCAGCGCCCGGCACGGCGCGGACGAGCTGGCCCGGCAGCTCCGGCTCGAAGTAGGCGATCAGCTCGACCACGTCGTTGGGGAACGAATCGATGTCGGCGTTCATGTTGCGCCGGAGCGCGTGCGCGGTGCGGCCGTCGGTGCCGGGCGCGCGGCCGATGCCGAGATCGACGCGGCCGGGATGCAGCGCCTCCAGCGTGCCGAAGGCCTCGGCCACCATCAGCGGCGAATGGTTGGGCAGCATGATGCCGCCCGCGCCGACGCGGATGGTCGAGGTGCCGGCAGCGACATGGGCGATGACCACGGCGGTCGCCGCGCTGGCGATGCCCGGCATGTTGTGGTGCTCGGCCAGCCAGTAGCGGCGGTAGCCGAGCCGCTCGGCGTGCCGGGCGAGGTCGAGCGTGTTGGCGAGCGAGCGCGAGACGTCGCTGCCCTCGGGAACGGGCGAAAGGTCGAGAACGGAAAGCGGTGTCATCGCGCCGATATAGGTTGCCGCGAGGCGATTACCAAGCGCCGGCTGGCATGCGCCTCACGCGCCTCTCGCCGGCCAGCGGACGGGCGCGTCACGCGCCCGCCGGCTGCCCGCCCTTAGCCGCCACCGCCATGCGCACCTCGGGGGCCACCATCGTGCCGTAGAGCTCGATCGCCTTCATCAGCCTGGCATGGTCCATGACGCCGATCGCCATCTGGAGCACGAAGCGGTCGAAGCCGAAGATCTCGTGGTTGGCGAGGATCTTGTCGACCACCTGCGCCGGACTGCCGGCGAAGTTGGCGCCCAGCGGCTCGGCGCCGGCTTCGAACTGGCCCTTCGTGATCGACGCGCCCCAGCCGCGCTCGCGGCCGATGCGGTTCATCACGTCGGAATGCGGCGGGAACGCCGTGTCGAGCGCCTCCTGGCTGGTCTCGGCGACGAAGCCGTGGACGTTGATCGAGGTCTTCAGCGTCGCGGGATCGCGGCCGAACTTCCGCGCCGCCTCGCGGTAGAGGTTGAACAGCGGCGCGAAGCGGTGCGGCTCGCCGCCGATGATGGCGAGCGCCAGCGGCAGGCCGAGCATCGCCGCCCGGCCGACCGACTGCGGGGTGCCGCCGACGGCGATCCAGATCGGCAGCCTGTCCTGCACCGGGCGCGGATAGACGCCGCGACCGTCGATCTTCTGCGTGTGCTGGCCGCCCGGCCATTCGACGTGCTCGCCTTCGGTGAGCTTGATCAGCATCTCCAGCTTCTCGGCGAACAGCGTGTCGTAGTCCTCCAGCGCGTAGCCGAACAGCGGGAAGGATTCGATGAAGGAGCCGCGCCCGGCCATGATCTCGGCGCGGCCGCCGGTCAGGTTGTCGAGGGTGGAGAACTGCTGGAAGACGCGGACCGGATCGTCGGAGGACAGCACCGACACCGCGCTCGACAGGCGGATGGTCTTGGTGCGCGTCGCCGCGGCGGCAAGGGCGACGGCAGGCGAGGAAACGGCATAGTCGGGGCGGTGATGCTCACCGAGGCCGAAGAATTCGAGGCCGAGTTGGTCGGCGAGCTCGATCTCCTCGACGAGGTTCTTCAGCCGCTCCTGCGGGCCGGTGATCCTGCCGGTGACGGGGTCCTTGCCGACATCGCCGAAGGTGTAGAGGCCGAGTTCCATGATCAACGCTCCCGTTTCGCTGCCGCAGAGTTAGGCGCAGACGGGCCGGCGCGCCAGCGCCGCCCTGTGAACAGGGTGTCAACGGCATCGCGGATGAAGCCCGGTGCGGGCGGGACGCGGCAGGCGTCCCATCTCACCCCCGTCGCGATCCCGGCAGCCTTCCGACGGCGTAAGGTCAGCGTCCCAGCACCAGCGCCCAGTAACGCTGGCCGCTGCCGTCGGCGGCGTGGGCGAGGCCATAGCGGGAAAAGCGCGGGTCGAGCATGTTGGTGCGGTGGCCGGGCGAGGCCATCCACATCGAGAACAGGCGCCCGGGTTCCATG
>JAEZXF010000445.1 GCA_023419995.1 Pseudomonadota bacterium
CCTGAGCAGCGCCTCGGCGAGCGGCTCGTCGACGCACAGATGCGTGGCCGACCCGCCGTGGATCGCCGCCGACGTCGCCTCGGCGCAGTTCTCGCCATGCAAGGCGAGGTGCACGCCGACGCGCTGCCTCCAAGAGCAGGCGCTTGCCGGTGCTCTGCGCCTCCATAAAGGCCGAGAAGGAAACCGCCAGCATCCCGGCCAATCCTCCTTCTCCCCGCTGGCGGGGAGAAGGTGCCGGCAGGCGGATGAGGGGCGGTGCGAGGCGTTCCGGGCTCACGCCCTGAGCAGCGCCTCGGCGAGCGGCTCGTCGACGCACAGATGCGTGGCCAGTCCGCTGTTGATGGCGGCGAGGACGGCTTCCGCCCGGTCGGCGCCGCGCACCACCATCAGCCGCTTGCGTGCGCGTTTCAGCATGTCGATCTCGACCGCGATCAGCCTGTCGGCGGGCGGCAGGGGGCAGGGCGTTCCGTCGGCGGTGATGTAGCGGCAGCACATGATGCCGCGCGCGCCGGCCGCGCGTGCCGCTTCCACCTCCTGCGGCGTCGCCATGCCGGCGGCCACAACGTGCGTATCCGCAGTCGGCGTGCCGATCGAGGTGACCGTCATGTCGAGATTGGACAGCCGATCGAGCTGTTCGCGGATCGTCGGCTCGGACAGGAACAGGCGCGCCTGCTCGGCATTGGCCACCACCGCCGGCGCATGCAGCGTGTAGCAGCGCGCCGACAGGGCGTTGGCGATCAGGATGGCGCAGCTTTCCGATGCCGGCAGATGACTCGAGACCATCGAGCCGACCATCTGGCACACCTCCACGCCCTCGACGGAGAGGCGCGGAAGCTGAAGCGCCATCTCGTGGACGGTGCGGCTCCATTCGACGCCGACGCGGTCGCCGGGCTCGAGGATGTCGCAGAAGGCGCTGGCGGCGACGCGGGCGAGCTGGGCGAGGTCGCCGGCCGGGTCGGGGCTCTTTCCCTCGCCGGTGCGCGACACGTAGACGTCGACGAGGCCGAAGCGCTCGCGCAGTTCGCGCGCGATGCTGGAAGCCGCGAGCGAGCGGCCGTCGACGCGGATCTCGACGATGCCGCGCTCGCGCGCCTCGCGCAGCATGTTGACGATGGTCGCGCGCGACACCTTCATGCGCTGGGCGATGTCGCTCTGGGTCAGGCCCTCGCCGTAATAGAGCAGCGCCACATTGGCCAGGAATGCGTCCTTATCGGTCTGCGTTCTGGCCAGCGTGGATTGCGTCGTCATGCTCAGGCGTTCACCTTCTTGTCGCCGGACTGGCCGTAGTTCCTGCGGTACCAGTTGTAGCAGCGATCGATCTCTTCCTGCGGAAGCTCTTCCACAGGTCCGCGCAGCATTGCAAGATGCGTGGTGAAGGCGGCTTCCTCGAGATACATGGCGAAGCTGGTCGCCTCGGTCGCCGAGCGACCCATGGTGAAGACCCCGTGCGCCTTGACGAGCACGGCGTGGCCGCCCTGCGCCGCCTCGATGATCGCCTCGCCGGTATCGACCTCGCCCGGCGTGGCATAGCGCGAGCAGGGGATATCGCGGCCGAGCATGTGGGTGATCGGCGTCAGCACCGCCGGGATGCGCTCGCCGCGTGCCGCGAAGCTGGTGGCGTAGGGCGAATGGGTGTGGGTGACGCCGAAGACGTCGGCGCGGTGGCGGTAGATGTAGAGGTGGATGCCGGTGTCGACCGAGGGCTTCATCGTCCCCTCGATGACGTTGCCGTCGAGGTCGACCACCACCATCGTCTCAGGCGTCAGCTTCGCGAACTTGACGCCCGAGGGCTTGATGACGACGAGGCCGGTCTCCGGGTCGCGGCCCGAGACGTTGCCGCCCGAGCCGACGACGAGGCCGGCCTTCGGCAGCTCGTGGTTCTGCTCGCAGACCTCTTCCTTCAGCTTTTCCAGCATCAGCGCGCTCCCCTCTCCACGCCTTCGGGCAGGCCGTGCGGGTAGACGACGATCTTGAGCGACTTCTCCGCCTCGACCAAGAGCCGGAAGGCTTCCGCCGCGTCCTCGATGCCGAAGCGGTGCGAGATCGCCTCGTCGGCCCTGATGCGGCCGGCCTCGAGCAGGCGGATGTAGGAATAGGTGTCGGTGTGGTCGCTGGAATAGCGTGACGTCACCGTGATCTGGTCGAAATAGGCCTTGTTGCCGTCCTGCACCCAGTCGGTTCCGGGCGGCAGCGGCGCGCCGAGATGCAGGCAGCCGCCGACCTCGACCAGGTCCATCGCCTGCTTCCACGCCGAGGGGAAGGGGGCGATGACCACGACGGTGTCGGCGAGCCGGCCGTTGTTCAGCGCCCGCATCGCCTCGACCGCGTCTTCGGTCTTCGGGTTGATGGTGTGGGTGGCGCCGAACTCGCGCGCCTTGTCGAGCCGCCAGTCGGAAAAGTCGAGCGCCACCACCTTGCCGGCGCCGAACAGCGGCGCCATGTGGACGAAGCCCTGGCCCATGAAGCCCGCGCCGACCACGGCGACCGTGTCGCCCGGCTGGATGTTGCACACCTTGAGGCCCGACAGCACGCACGACCACGGCTCGATGGTGACCGCCGCCTCGTCGGAGATGGAGGCGGGCAGGACGTGCGCGTCCATGGCGAGGTGCTGCGCGGTGACGCGGTAGTATTCGCACACGCCGCCGGGATCGAGCTTCATCTTCGAGTAGAACGGGTCGCGGGTGAAGTGACCGCGCCGCGACCAGTGCGAGTTCACGCGGCCGACATGGTGGTTGATGAACACGCGGTCGCCGCGCCTGAATTCGGTGACGCCGGCGCCGACCTCGACCACCTCGCCGACCGGCTCGTGGCCCAGTACCTTGGGGTCCGCCTTCTTGTACCAGGCCATGGTCTCGCCGCCGCACAGGCCGCAGGCCAGGGTCTTCAGGAGCAGCTCGCCGGGGCCGATCTCGGGCACCGGCCGCTCCTCGAGGCGGATATCGTCCAGCGCGTGATAGACCGCGGCCTTCATCATGTTGCTCATCGTACAGCTCCGAATGAAAGGCCGTCAGAGGGCCTTCAGCTCATCGTGCAGCGCGCGCATGCCGCGCGACAGGATCTCGTAGCGCCGCCAGACCGCGTCATAGGCGCGGGCGCGGGCGGCGTCCGGCTCGTAGAGGCGCTGCGTCTCCTCGCGGGCGGCGAGCGCCACCGGGTCGCCGAGGCCGGTCGCGGCCGCGCCGAGGCAGGCGGCGCCCCACAGGCCCTGGTCGAAGGCGGCGTTGGTGACGACCGGCTGGCCGACGACGTCGGCGATGATCTGGCACCACGCCTCGCTGCGCGAGCCGCCGCCGGTCAGCTGCACCGGGGCGGCGGTCAGCCCGCCTTCCTCCTCGCAGCAGTGGCGCAGGCTGAGCGCCGTGCCCTCCATCACCGCGCGGGCGAGATCGGCCCGGGTCGTGCTCGACGACATGCCGTGGAAGGTGGCGCGCAGGTCCGCCATGACGAAGGGCGCGCGCTCGCCGTTGAGGTAGGGCAGGAAGGTGACGCCGTGGGCGCCGGGACTGCCGGAGGCGACCAGCGCGCCGAGCTCGGCGATCGCCTCGCGGTCGACGGCGCCGGCCGCCGGCGAGACCAGCGAGGCGAACC
Source organism: Pseudomonadota bacterium (assembly GCA_023419995.1). Lineage (GTDB taxonomy): Bacteria > Pseudomonadota > Alphaproteobacteria > Rhizobiales > Rhizobiaceae > Aerobium. The sequence continues at coordinate 3,589 of JAEZXF010000445.1, forward strand.
AGTCGAAGGCGGCCGCGCCCGTCGTCGGCGCGAGCACGCGGATGATGGTGTCCGAGGTGGGGTGGCGCACGCTGGCGCCCACCGGCAGCGCCTGCGGCGTCACCTTGTCGGTCAGGATGTTCACGACCGCCGTGGTGCCCATGATCATCATCGCCTGGCCGGCCCGGTCGAGGCCCATGCCGACGATCATGGCGGCGAGGTCGAGCGTCGCCACCGAGACCGGCAGGCCCTCGGGCAGGCCGGTCGCCTTCGCCGCCGCGGGGCGGGCCGCGCCCCGCCGCGCGGGGGGGCGGCGGG
>JAEZXF010000461.1 GCA_023419995.1 Pseudomonadota bacterium
ACCCGGCCGTCGACATCGATCTGGTCTCGCGCTTCGTCGAAGCCGGGCAGCAGGCCGGCCTGCCGCTCAACCCGGATTTCAACGGCGCGCGCCAGGAAGGCGTCGGCCGCTTCCAGCTCACCACCCGGCGCGGCAGGCGCGCCTCCCGCGCGCGCGCCGTCCTTGCGCCAGCCATGCGCCGGCCCAACCTGCGCATCCTGACCGGCGTCGAGGCCAGCCGGCTCGAGGTCGAGGGCCGCACAGTGCGCGGCGTCCATTGCCGGCGCGGCGATGCCGCGCTTCACCTGCGCTGCCGGCGCGAGATCGTCCTCGCCGCCGGCGCCATCGGCTCGACGCAGCTCCTCCAGCTTTCCGGCATCGGCGACCCCGAGCGGCTGGCGGCGGCGGGCGTCGCGCCGGTCCACGCGCTTCCCGGCGTCGGCCGCCACCTGCAGGACCACCTGCAGTCGCGCCTGATGCTGCGCCTCACCCTGCCGGTCAGCCTCAACGACCTGACGCGCGGGCCGTGGCGCAAGCTCCTGATCGGCATGAACTACGTCTTCCGCCGCCGGGGGGTGCTCAGCTTCGGCGCGTCGCTCGCCGGCGCCTTCGCCCGCACGCCGCTCGCCTCCGACCGGCCGGACGTCCAGTTCCATTTCCAGCCGCTCAGCCTCGACAGCTACGACGGCGGGCTGCATCCCTTCCCCGGGGCGACGATCTCGGCCTGCCAGCTCCGGCCGGAGAGCGAGGGCACGATCTTCATCGCCTCGCCCGATCCCGCGGCGCGGCCGCAGATCCGGCCGAACTACCTGGCGAGCGACCTCGACCGGCGCACCATGATCGAGGGCTTCCGCTATGCGCGCCGCATCGCCGCCGCGCCGGCACTGGCCGAGCTGGTCGCCTGCGAGCACCGGCCGGGCGCCGAGGTGCAGAGCGACGACGAGATCCTCGACTATATCCGCGCCACCGGCAGCTCCATCTACCACCCGAGCGGCACCTGCCGCATGGGACCCGACCCCGCGCGGGGCGACGTGGTCGACGCCCGCCTGCGCGTGCACGGGCTCACGGGCATCCGCGTCGCCGACTGCTCGATCATGCCGCGCCTGATCTCGGGCAACACCAATGCCGCCGCCATCATGATCGGCGAGCGGGCCGCAGCAATGATCCGCGAGGATGCCGCGGCAACGACAGCACATTCCCCCGCCGGCGCGACGGCTGCGCGGGGCGGCAGGAACGAAACGGAGAAGACCGCATGACAGAGGTCACGCTTTCGGGCATCAGGAAACGCTACGGCGCCATCGAGATCATCCCCGGCCTCGACCTCGAGATCGAAGACGGCGAGTTCGTCGTGCTGGTCGGTCCGTCGGGCTGCGGAAAGTCCACCCTCTTGCGCATGATCGCCGGGCTGGAGCCGATCGACGGCGGCGACCTCGCCATCGCCGGCAGACGGGTGAACGACCTTTCCCCGAAGGAACGCAACATCGCCATGGTGTTCCAGAGCTACGCGCTCTACCCGCACATGACCGTGCGCGAGAACATGTCATTCTCGCTCCGGCTGGCCAAGGCCGACAAGGCGGCCATCGCCGAGCAGGTCGGCAAGGCCTCGGCGATCCTCGGTCTCGACCCGCTTCTCGACCGGCTGCCGCGCCAGCTCTCCGGCGGCCAGCGCCAGCGCGTCGCCATGGGGCGCGCCATCGTGCGCGACCCGTCCGTGTTCCTGTTCGACGAGCCGCTGTCCAACCTCGACGCCAAGCTCAGGGTGCAGATGCGGGCCGAGATCCGCAGCCTGCACGACCGGCTGAAGGCCACCACCATCTACGTCACCCACGACCAGATCGAGGCCATGACCATGGCCGACAAGATCGTGGTGATGCGCGACGGCAGGATCGAGCAGGCCGGCCGGCCGATGGACCTCTATTCCAACCCCGCCAACCTGTTCGTCGCCACCTTCCTCGGCAGCCCGGAGATGAACCTCCTGCCGGCAACGCGCGGCGACGCGGGCTTCGACCTCGGCGAGGACGGCGTCGTCGCAGCCGGCCTCGCGCTCCCCGCCGGCGCGCCGCGCGAGGTCACGCTCGGCATCCGCCCGCACGACATCAGGATCCGCCCGGCGGAGGAGGCGGACTTCGGCGCCACGGTCACGCTCGTCGAGCGCACCGGCGCTGAGACCGTGCTGACCTGCACCCTGCCCAGCGGCCGCAGGATCTGCGTCGTCGGGCCGGCCCAGATCGCCGCGCGCAGCGGCGAGCGCATCGGCCTCGCCTTCGACCCCGCGCACCTGCGCTGCTTCGACACGAAGAGCGGAATGGCCGTCGCCGGGTGACGGGCCGGGATTTTCATGCCATGGCTGCGGCCCCGTCGCCATAGCCGAGAGGAAGCCGGTGCCCGCCTTCGACCCGCTGCCGCTGCTGAGAGAGCTTTTCGACCGCGCCGTCGCCGTCGCCGACCCGATGCGCGTCGTCGGCGGGCACCTGCCCGCCAGACCCGCCGGGCGCGTCGTCGTCGGCGGCGCCGGCAAGGCCAGCGCCCGCATGGCGGAGGCGGCCGAGGCCGCGTGGGGGCCGTGCGAGGGGCTGGTGGTGACCCGCTACGGCTACGCCCGCCCGTGCCGGGGCATCGAGATCGTCGAGGCCGCGCATCCCGTGCCCGATGCGGCCGGCGTCGCCGCCACCCGGCGCATGCTCGACCTGCTCGATGGCCTCGGCAGGGAGGACTTCGTCCTCACGCTGGTTTCCGGCGGCGCCTCGGCGCTGCTCTGCGCCCCGGCCGAGGGCCTCTCGCTCGCCGAGAAGCAGGCGGTCAACGCCGCCCTCCTAGCCTCCGGCGCGCCGATCGACCGCATGAACGTCGTCCGCAAGCACCTGAGCCGGGTCAAGGGCGGCCAGCTCGCGGCCGCGGCGGCGCCGGCGCGCATGCTGTGCCTGATGATCTCCGACGTGCCCGGCGACGACCCGGCCATCATCGGCTCCGGCCCGACGGTGGCGGAGGTGACGACGCCCGCCGACGCACGCGCCATCCTCGCCGAGTGGAAGGTCGCCGTGCCGCCTGCCGTCGAGGCGGCGCTGGCGCGCGGCAGCGGTGTCGTGC
>JAEZXF010000024.1 GCA_023419995.1 Pseudomonadota bacterium
TGGCGCCGCACAGGCGATAGAGCGCGGCCTGGTCGGGGCGGGTCGGGACCGCGATGGTCCTGTCCGGAGCGCGAGCGGGCGAGCCGGGCGTCGCCACGCGTGCGACCTTCGGCGCGTCGGCGAGCCCGCCGTCGCCCATGCAGAACACGGAGGTGGTCGCGCGCGCGAGCAGCCTGTCGTCGACGGCGGCGTGCACCTGCGCGACGATGTCGACGATCAGGCCCTTGCCGGCGCCCCGGTCCTCGACCCTGCCGATGCGGTAGCGCACGACGACGGAGCCTTCCGCGGAGAGCGGCTCGAGGATCTCCAGCCGTTCGGAACCGTGGACGAGACGGCGCATGTCGATGCCCGTTTCGTACAGCCACGCGTTCGTCGGCCAGCACAGGATGTTGTAGAAGGAGGCCAGCGGCTTCAGCCCCTTCTCGTAGACGAAGGGCAGCGCCTCGTGGGAGGGCATGCCCGCGCCCGCGCCGACGGCCAGGGCGTAAAGCATCACGTCCTTCGCCGCATAGGTGGCGGTCGCCTCCGGCGCCCGGAATCCGATCAGTTTCTCATAGGTCAGCATTCCCGAGCCCTCACGCTTCCGCGCCCGTTCACGAGACGGCCCTGCCCAGCTTCGCGGCGCGATGGGCTTCCATCAGGCGCGCGGTCTGCTCGACGCCCGAATCGTAGGGCTGCGCCCCGTCGAGGCTGCGTATCTCCTCGATGCGGCCGGCGATGTCGTCCACGCCCGGGACGCGGCCGGCAAACGTCGTTCCCCGCCCCTGTACCATCCGGCTGGCCGCAAAGTGATTTGCCCCCGCCACGAAGATTTCACCGTCGCAGACGCATTCGCGGCTGCACAGATAGGCGACCATCGGCGCGACGTATTCGGGCGCGAGCGCCTCGGCGGTTTCCCGGTCGAGGAGCGCCTCCGTCATCCGCGTGGTGGCCGACGGCGCGAGGCAGTTGATCCGCACGCCCTTGCGGCCAAGCTCCAGCCTGACCGTGTTGGCGAAGCCGACGAGGCCCATCTTCGCGGCGGCATAGTTGCCTTGCCCGAAATTGCCGAACAGGCCGGAGGGCGAGGTCGTCAGCACGATGCGGCCATAGCCCTGCTCGATCATGACGGGGGCGGCGGCCTTCACGCAGAAGAAGGCGCCCGTCATGTGGACGTCCATCACCTGACGGAAATCCTCCTCCGTCATCTTCAGCAGCGAGCGGTCGCGCAGGATGCCGGCGTTGCAGACGAGGATGTCGAGCCGGCCGAAGGCGTCCACGGCCTGCCGGACCATCCGCTCGGCCCCCCCGGCGTCGGTGACGCTGTCGCCATTGGCCACCGCCTCGCCGCCCGCTTCGCGGATCTCGGCCACCACCCTGTCGGCCGGGCTCTCGCCGCTGGCGGCGCCATCGAGGCTCGCCCCCAGATCGTTGACCACGATCCTGGCGCCGAGCTGCGACAGCAGCAGCGCGTACTGCCGCCCCAGCCCGTTGCCGGCGCCGGTAATCAGCGCCACCTGTCCGTCCAGCCGAATGCTCATGAGTCCGCCTTTGCCCCGTCCCTGGTGAACACCGGCAGCCACCGGCCGGCCCCCTCGACGAAATCGACCGTGACGCGATCGCCGATGCGCACCGCTTCGCAATCCGGTCCGACGATGTTGGTCAACATGGTGATGCCCTCGTCCAGCGCGACATAGGCGATCACGTAGGGCTCTCCCGCCCGGCGCATGACGCTGAAGGAGTAGACCTCTCCTGTGCCCCCGGCCTCGATCCATTCGGTATCCGGGCTGAAGCAGTGCGGGCAGATGCTGCGCGGATAGAAATGCGGCTCGCCGCAGCCGCGGCACGATTTCAGGAGCAGCCGTCTTTCGGCCGCCGCCGCCCAGTAGGGCGCGGTCTCGGGATTGACGAGGGCGGGAACTGTATCGGTCATCACTGGCGCTCGAGGATGAGGGTTGCACTGGCATGGCGGGTCGAAAGCGGCCCGCCCATTCCCTGGGCAAGGGCGAGGCGGCAGTCCTTCACCTGCACGGCGGGATGGGCCTCGCCGCGCAGCTGCCGGACGGCCTCGATGATCTTGGTGATCCCGCCGCGGTTGCCCGGATGGTTGTTGCACAGGCCACCGCCGTCGGTGTTGAAGGGCAGCTTGCCTATGCCGGAGATGAGGTTGCCGTCGGCCACGAACCGGCCGCCCCGGCCCTTCTCGCAGAAGCCGAGATCCTCGAGCTGCATCAGCACCGTGATCGTGAAGCTGTCGTAGATGGAGGCGTAGTCGATGTCGCCGGGCTTCACGCCGGCCTCGTCGAAGGCCGTCCTGCCCGATGCCGCGGCGGCCGTATAGGAGATGTCGATCCTGCCGCCGTTCTGCGTCTTGACCGCCTCGCCCGCGCCGAGCACGCTCACGACGGGCCGCTTCAGGCCCCGCGCGATCTCCGGCCGCGCGACGATCAGCGCCCCGCCCCCGTCGCTCACCACGCAGCAGTCCAGCCGGTGAAGCGGGTCCGCGATCAAGGGTGAGCTCACGACCTCCTCGACGCTGACGACGTTGCGCAGCATGGCATGGGGGTTGTGCTGCGCGTGGTGGGACGCCGCGACCTTGATCCAGGCCAGCTGCTCGCTGGTCGTGCCGTGATCGTGCATGTGCCGGGCCGCGCACATGGCATAGAGGTTGACGAGGGCGGCGCCGTAGGGGACCTCGAAATCGACGTCCGGGATGGTCGGGCTGAGAAAGGGAGACTGCGAGGAAACCGCGCTGCCTTCCGAGCGCGGCCGGCCGGCGAGCGTTATCAGCGCGACGTCGCATTTGCCGGCCCTGATGGCCTGCGCCGCATGGCTGACATGAGCCAGATAGGACGAGCCGCCCGTCTCCGTCGTGTCGACGTGGCGCAGGTTGAGGCCGAGATAGTCGGCCATCGAGTTGGCGCCGAGGCCGGGAGCCTCGCTGTCGCAGAAATAGCCGTCGATGTCCGCCTTGGACAGGCCGGCATCCGCCAGCGCGCCCAGCGCCGCCTCGGCATGGATCTGCGCCAGCGTCAGATCCGGCGCCTTTCTTGTCGGGTGCTCGTAGGCGCCCACGATGCAGGCCGCGTCCTTGATCGTCATTTCAACCCTTCCCTCGGATTCCGTTCGTCACATCGCGGCCGCGCCGGGCGCGGCTCAACCCAGAAGATCGCGCGCGATGATTTCCTTCATGATCTCGCTGGTGCCGGCCCAGATCCGCTGGATGCGGGCGTCGGCATAGGCCCGGGCGATGGGGAATTCCCACATGTAGCCGTTGCCGCCGTGCAGCTGCACGCATTCGTCCGCGACGCGGCCCTGGAGCTCGGACGACCAGAACTTGACCATCGCCGCCGTGGTGGCGTCGAGCCTGTCCTCGCACACCAGCTCCACGCACCGGTCGACCATCACCCTGAGGATCTGGACCTGCGTCGCGAGGTCGGCGAGCTTGAAGCGGGTGTTCTGGAACTCGGAGATCGAGCGCCCGAACGCCTTGCGCTCCTTGACGTAGGCGATCGTCGCATCGAGCATGCCCTCGCACGCTCCCGCCGCCTCGATGCTGGCCTGAAGCCGCTCCCAGGCGAGCTCGGTCTTCATGTAGGAGAAGCCCGCGCCTTCCTCGCCGAGGCGGTTGGATTTCGGCACGCGCAGGTTCTCGAAGAACAGCTCGGCGGTGTCCTGGGTCTTGCGGCCGAGCTTCTTCAGGTTCTTCCCCTTGCGGAATCCCGGCCGGTCGGCCTCGACCACGATCAGCGAGATGCCCCTTCCCCGCGCCTGCGGGTCGGTCTTGCAGGCCACGATCACCAGGTCGGCGGAGATGCCGTTGGTGATGAAGACCTTGGACCCGTTGAGGACGTAGTCGTCGCCGTCGGCGATGGCGGTGGTCCGGATGCTCTGCAGGTCGGAGCCGGCATCGGGCTCGGTCATGGCCAGCGCCATGATCGCCTCGCCGGTCACCGTCAGCGGCAGCCATCTCGCCTTCTGCTCCGGCGTGCCGTAGCGGGTGACGTAGGGGGTGGTCATGTTGGAATGGCCGCAGAAGCCCGGCCCCGAGAGCATGGCGCGGGCCTGCTCCTCGATCGCCATCCCCGCGAACCGGCGGTCGAGTCCCAGGCCGCCATATTCCACGGGGACGGTCGGTCCCAGCATGCCGATCTCGCCGGCGTCCCGCCAGACCGAGCGCGGCACGATGCCGGCGGCCTCCCATTCGTGCTCCCGCCCGGCCAGGTCCTTGAAGAAGGCCTGCACCGTCCGGCGGAACATCGCCTGTTCTTCCGTGTCTTCCGTGCGCAGCAGTTTCATCGTGATGTCTTCCCTATGCCGACAGGCCGGCCAACGCCGCCGGCCCCGATCCCGGCCGCCCGTTGCCGCCCGCTCATACTTCGAGCCATTCCTTGCGGACGTCGTCGCGCGCGGCGAACTCCTTCGGGGTCCCCGAATAGACGATCTCGCCGTGCCCCATGATGTAGATCCGGTCGGCGATGCGCAGCGCTATCGACAGCTTCTGCTCGACCAGCAGGATCGCCACGCCCGCCCTGGCGATGTCGGCGATCATGTCCCCGACCTGCTGGACGATCTTCGGCGCCAGCCCTTCGGTCGGCTCGTCGATGATGATGAGGTCGGGGTCGCCCATCAAGGTCCGGCAGATCGTCAGCATCTGCTTCTCGCCGCCCGACAGGACGCCGGCGGGATTGTCGGCGCGCGACCCCAGGTTCGGAAACATCTCGAGCATCTGCTCCAGCCGCCATCTTCCGGGGTTGCGCACGTCCTTGATGCCGAGCATCAGGTTCTGGCGGACGGTCAGGTTCGGGAAGATGTCGCGGCTTTCGGGCACGTAGCCGAGGCCCCGCCGGGCGATCCTGTAGCTGGGCTGGCCGGCGATCTCGCTCCCCTTGAAGCGCACCGACCCGATCGGCTCGACCTCGCCCATGATCGCCTTGGCGGTGGTGGAGCGGCCGACGCCGTTGCGCCCGAGCAGCGCCACCACCTCGCCCGGCATGATCTTCAGGTCGACGCCGTTGAGGACGTGCGACTTGCCGTAGTAGGCGTGCAGGCCGCTCACGCTCAGGATCGGCTCGACATCGGCTGTCGCGCTCATGCGGTCGTCCCCATGTCGATGTGGTCGGCTTCCTCGCCCAGATAGGCCTCGCGGACCTTGGCGTTGCCGCGAATGTCGGCGGGGGCGCCCGTCGCGATCACCTTTCCGTAGACGAGGACGGAGATGCGGTCGGCCAGTCCGAATATGACGCCCATGTCATGCTCCACGATCACCAGCGTCTTGCCCCGCGTCGCCCGCTCGATCAGGGCAACGGCGCGCTCGGTCTCCGAATGCGACATCCCGGCCGTCGGCTCGTCGAGCAGGATGACGTCGGCGCCGCCCGCGATCGTCACCGCGATCTCGAGCGCGCGCTGGTCCGCATAGGGCAGGAACGCCGCGACGTGATCCGCCTTGTCGGCGAGGCCCACCTCGTGAAGGATCTCCTCGGTCTTGCGGGCGACATCCTGCAGGCCGCTCGTCCTCTGCCAGAACGAATAGCCGATGCCGGAGGCATGCAGCACGCCGCACCGGACGTTCTCCTGCACCGTCATGTTGGCGAATATGTTCGACACCTGGAAGGAGCGCGACAGGCCCCGCCGGTTGATCTCGAACGGCTTCCTGCCGGAGATCACCTCGCCGTTGAGCATGATCTCGCCGCTGGTCGGCGCGAAGATGCCCGAGATGAGATTGAACAGCGTCGACTTGCCGGCTCCGTTCGGGCCGATCACGGCGTGCCGTTCCCCGCGGCGGATCTCGAGATCGACGCCCTGGATGACGTCGACATTGCCGAACGTCTTCCTGACGCCGCTGAGCTGAAGGGCGTTCTCGGTCATCGTTTTGCACGCTCCCGCAGCACGAGGCGACGCAGCAGTCCGGTGCCCGCCGCCAGTGAGATCAGGACAAGCATCCAGGTGAGGACGCTGTCGTGCGGCAGCGGGACGCCGAAGGGCGTGAACACCGCGCTATACCCCTGCGACCAGCGCACGGCCACCTCGGCGCAGACGATGACCGACACCAGGACGAACAGCCCGGCGACCGCCCTGAGGCTCCAGCCGACAGCGACGTCGCGCCGGTCCGGCGAACGGATGCCCCGCCAGACGCCGAAGAGGATGCCGGCGATGCCGTTCGGCGCGAACATCACGACGGCGATGAACAGCAGGCCCACATAGAGCAGCCAGGCGTGGGTGTAGTCCGACAGGCTCGACCGCAGGTAGGTCAGGAAGACCGCGCCGATGATCGGGCCGACGAAATAGCGCGTCCCGCCCAGATAGGCCGAGATCAGGATGGAGCCGGACACGGCCATCGAGAACGAGGTGATCGTGAAGATCTCGTTCTGGACCGCGGCCATGCCTCCGGCCATCCCGGCGAAGGCGCTGGCGAAGATGAACACCAGGTAGCGGATCCTCATCGGGTCGTAGCCGACGAACTGGACCCGCTCGGGGTTGTCGCGCGTGGCCTCGCCGAGCTGCCCGAGCGGCGTGCGCGTGAAGGCGTACATGCCGGCGACGGCGACGAACGTCCAGAAGGCGATGAACCAGTAGACCTCGCCGAGCGGCCCGAGCGAAAGCCCGGCGAACCGGGGGCCGGACATCCGGTCGCCGGCGATGCCGACCTCGCCGCCGAACAGGCTGTCGAACAGGTAGGCGCCGGCCGCGATCAGCTCGGCTATGCCGAGCGAGATCATCGCGAAGGCCGTGCCGGAGCGGCGGCAGGACGGCCAGCCGATGACCGCGCCGACAAGCGCGCCCATGGCGAAGCCGAAGACGGGCAGGGAGAACACCGGAACATGCGCCCAGACGCCGTCGCCGGAAGCGATCCAGTTCATGACGTGGACGCAGAAGAATCCCCCCAGCCCGAAATAGACCGCATGGCCGAAGCTGAGCAGCCCCGCACGCCCGAGCAGCATGTTGTAGCTCAGCGCCAGGACGATGTTGATGCCCATGAGGTTGATGAGGGTCTGCGTCCCGCGGGAAGGTCCGAAAAGCGGAATCGCCACCAGGAGAACCGCGAACAGCACGAAGGGTATCGCATGCTGGCACAGCCCGCCCGCCCGCGAGGCGTTTGCCCGGAGGCTCGTTGTCGTCGAGTCGCTCATACCTCGCGGTCCCCCATCAGGCCCTTGGGCCGGACCATGAGCACGGCGACCAGCAGCAGGAACGGCACCATGGTCGCGAGCGAGGATATGGAGATCCGGCCCAGCTCCGACTCGGGCGACAGCCCGAGGAAGCCGAACAGGTCGGAGAAGTTGACGTTGATCGAGATCGCGGAGGTCTGGATGAGGCCGATCAGCATGGCGGCGACGAACGCGCCCTTGAGCGAGCCCAGTCCGCCGAGAACGACCACGACGAACACGATCGGTCCCATGTGGATGGCCATCGACGGGTCCGTGACGAAATAGTTGCCGCCGATCACGCCGGCGAGGCCGGCAAGCGCGCAGCCGACGCCGAACACGGTCATGAACACGGCGGGGACGTTATGGCCGAGATGCCCGACCATGGCGGGATGGCTGAGCGCGGCCTGGATGATCAGCCCGGTGCGCGTCCTGTTCAGGATGAACCACAGGAGCGCGAGCATCGACGTCGCGACGACGAGCATGAACAGGCGATAGGCGGGAAAATCGGCGCCGTACAGCGTGAAGACGGGAAAGCTCAGCACCTCGGGCACCCGATAGGGCACGGCGTTGCCGCCCCAGATGATCCGCACGATCTCGTCGATCACATAGGCGAGCCCGAAGGTGAAGAGCAGCTCGGCGACGTGCCCGTTGGCATGAACGCGCCGCAGCCCCCAGCGCTCCACGCCCATCCCGGCGATGCCGACCAGGACCGGCGCGAGGAACAGGGCCACCCAGAAGCTGGACGCGCCCGTAATCGTATAGGCGAGATAGGCGCCGAGCATGTAGAAGCTGGCATGCGCGAAGTTGAGTACGCCCATCATCGAGAAGATGAGGGTCAGGCCGCTCGAGAGCATGAACAGCAGCAGTCCGTAGATCGTGCCGTTCAGGAGGGAAAAGATCACGTTCTGCATCGATCGACGCCAAAGTGTTGCTGAGCGCCGAGGCGCGGCGAGGCCACGCGCCCGGGGGCGGCGTGCCCGAGG
>JAEZXF010000026.1 GCA_023419995.1 Pseudomonadota bacterium
GTCATCAGGACGCCGGCAATCGCCGCGGTGGCGAGCATTCTCTTCAGCATGACGTATCTCCCATTTTTCCGGTGCTGACTTTTCGACTGCTTCTTCCTGCTATCGCTCCTGCCCTTCGGCCCAAGGAGCCAGTATGCGCGACATCAGCCCGACCGCGCCGTAGAGGACGAGGCCGATGATCGAGATCCAGACCAGCGCCCCGAAGGCGAGGGGGGTGTTCATGCTGCTCTGGGAGGTGATGATGACGTAGCCGAGGCCGCTCTGCGAGGCGACGAACTCGCCGACGATGGCGCCGACGACCGCCGAGGTCGCCGTCACCTTGAGCGCGCTCAGGATGTAGGGATAGGCGTTCGGGATGCGGATCTTGGCGAAGACCTTCCACTTCGGCGCGTTGAAGACGCGGCCGAGATCGAGCATGTCGTCGTCGATCTGGGAAAGGCCGACCGCGGTGTTGATGACGACCGGGAAGAAGCCGATCAGCGCGCCAATCAGCATGTTGGGCAGGATGCCGTAGCCCAGCCACAGCAGGAACAGCGGCGCGACCGCCACCTTGGGCAGCGTGTTGACGAAGACGAGGAACGGCATCAGCGCGCGGCTCATCACGCTCGACCAGGCGATGATCGTGCCGAGCAGGATGCCGCCGACGGCGGCGATCACGAAGGCGCCGAAGATCGCCACCGAGGTGACGAAGATGTGGCCCGCCCAGTCGATGCGCGACGACATGAGCGCGTTCAGCACCGAAGCCGGGCTGGGCAGCAGGTATTCGCGGATGCCGAGGAACGAAACCGCCGCCTGCCACAGCGCGATCAGCCCCGCGAACAGCACGAAGGCGGGCAGCCACTCGGTTATCTTGCGCGCGATGCTCATCAGGCCATCCATCGCTCGAGGTTGGCCGCGACGAAGGCATCGTCGGAGAGGTCGGCATGGGTGGCGAGCACGCGGTCGATCTCCTCCTTCTGGCCCGGCCCCATCCCTTCCTCCGGGTCGAGGCACCAGATGCCCTCGAGCAGGCCCTGGCGGCGCAGCACCTCGTGGCAGCCGGCGATGCAGCCGTGGAAATCGTTGGCGACGTCGAAGAAGGCGCTGTTGCAGTCCGTCACCCTGCTGTCGAGGGCGAGGAGATCGGCGGGAACCGCATCCAGCGCCGCCGCCTGCCGGCAGCGCCGGAAGATCTCGACCGCGCCCTTCGTCCACACCGACCAGTGGCCGAGCAGGCCGCCGGCAAAGCGCATGGTCACCGGCCTGCCGTCGCGCATGACGGTGAACGGCGTGACGAGGTCGAGCACGATGTGGTCGTCGTTGCCGGTATAGAGCGTGATGCGCTCCTCGGCGCCGGCGGCGACGATGCCGCGGACGACGTCGAGGGTGCGATAGCGGTTGAACGGCGCGACCTTGATGGCGACGACCTGCGGGATGGCCGCGAACCGCGCCCAGAATTCCGCGTCGAGATGAAGGCCGCCGACGGCGGGCTGGAGGTAGAAGCCGACCAGCGGGATTTCGCTTGCGACCGCCGTGCAGTGGGCGATCAGGGCGTCGGCGTCGCTGCCCTTGAGCGCTGCGAGGCTGAGCAGGCCGGCGTGATAGCCGAGCCCGCGCGCGGTCCGCGCCTCGGCGACGGCCTGCCGCGTCGGGCCGGCAAGGCCGGCGACCATGGCCAGCGGCCTGTCGGTCCAGGCCGAAGCCGTGTCGGCGGCGAGCCCGAGGACTTCCTCGTAGAGGCCGGCCTCGCGAATGGCGAACTGGGTGGTGTGGACGCCGACGGCGAGGCCGCCCGAGCCGGCGTCGAGATAGTAGCGGGTCAGCGCGCGCTGGCGGCGCGGGTCGAGCTTCCGGCCGGCGTCGAGCGCCAGCGGATGCGCGGGGATGACGGTGCCGGCCTTGAGCAGCGCGAGAGCCGCCGCTTCCTTGCCGCCGGGTGAGGTTGTCGTTTCAGCCATTATCCGAACTCCGGGCCGGCGACCGCGAACAGGCGCCGGGGATCGCCAAAGGGTTGCGCCCGCTGGTGCGCCATGCGCGTGAAGCTGCGCTGGATGGAAAAGCCCTGCGCGGAAAGCCACGCGCCGATGCCCTTCCACGCAGAGAGCACGTCGATGAAGAGCGTGCCGGCGACCCGGTCGAACAGGCGGCGGATGAGGTCGAGCGCGCCGGCCTCGCTGCCGGCCACCACGGGCCCCGCCTGCCAGGCGCGCCTGCCGCGGCGGACGAGGCCGTAGCCGTCCACCGCACCCGTGACTGCCGCGCCCGTGACCACCGCGTGGGTGTCCTGCCGGGCGGCGAAATCGGCGATCAGTGCGCCCCGGCCGGCGCCGGCGACATCGGCGTCGAGCGCGACCGCGCCGGCAAGCGCGTCGTCGGCGAGGGGGGAGGCGGCCATGCCGGCCTGTCCGCCGGCTTGCCTGCCTTGGGCCACGCCTTCCCAGCGGTCGAAGGTGAACTGCGGCAGGAAGCCCTGCCGGCGGTAGACTTCGGCACCGGCCGCCGTCGCGTCGAGGACGGGCGTGCGCCCGCCCGCATGCAAGCCGGCGATGCACCGGTCGACCAGGGTCGTCGCCAGCCCGCGCCGCCGGTAGTCCGGCGTCACCAGCACCATGGATATGAAGCCGAACGGCCCATCGAAGGGCAGCTCCGCGGCACTCGCCACGAGGCGGCCCCTGCCGTTGCGCAGGCCGTGGACGCGCCCGCGGGCGACGAAATGCTCCCAGTCTTCTTCCGTCTGGTTCCATCCGGCCTCGGTCGACAGAAGGATCGCGGACGCGATGTCCGCCCTTCCGAGGTCGACGCCGGACAGAGCCTCAGAAGCCGCCATCGCGAACCTCGTATTTCGTCGGCTTGTTGAAGCTCAGGCCGTCGCGGGCCACCCAGTCCGCGACCCAGTCGAGCATGACCGAAACCGGCACGCTCGGATAGCCGAAGAGCCGGGCGGCCTCGGCTGTGTTCGTCAGCCAGGCGGAAGGCGCCTCGTCGCCGACGAGGTTCGGCTTGACGCCGAGGCGGGTCGCGAGTTCCTGCACCAGCCAGCGCACCGACAGCGTCTCCGGGCCGCTGACGTTCAGCGGCGAGGTCGGCGTCGTGCAATGGAGCAGGCTGCGCAGCGCCTGCGCGTTGGCGTCGCCCTGCCAGATGACGTTGACGTGCCCCATCAGCGACAGGTCGATCGCCGTTCCGGCCTTGACCCGGCTGGCGAGGTCGAACAGCACGCCGTAGCGCAGGTCGATGGCGTAGTTCAGCCGGAACAGCCGGCCCGGCGTCTGGTAGAGGTTGGAGAAATACTCGAACAGCCGCTCGCGGCCGAGGCAGGACTGGGCGTACTCGCCGCGTGGCCCGGGCGGCGTCGTCTCCAGCGCGCCCTGGTGGGCGACGTCGATCAGCGGATAGATGTTGCCGGTCGAGAAGGCGACGATGCGCGACTCGCGGAACGCCTCGGCGACGATGGCCGGCGAATGGACGTTCATCGCCCAGGTGAGGGCTTGGTTGCCGGACGAGCCGAACTTGCGCCCGGCCATGAAGATGACGTTCTTCGCCTTGGGCAGGGCCTCGACTTGCGCGCGGTCGAGCAGGTCGGCGGCGATCGTCTCGATGCCCCAGCCTTCGAGCC
Organism: Pseudomonadota bacterium; assembly: GCA_023419995.1. Taxonomy (GTDB): domain Bacteria; phylum Pseudomonadota; class Alphaproteobacteria; order Rhizobiales; family Rhizobiaceae; genus Aerobium. The sequence continues at coordinate 3,596 of JAEZXF010000026.1, forward strand.
GCTCGCGCAGCTCCGGCTCGCTGAAGCGGGCGACGCCGATGATGCGCTTGCCGGGCGCCGCGTTGCGGGCGAGGCGGGCCAGCGTCGGCCCCATCTTGCCGCCGACGCCGAGGATGATGATGTCGCCGTCGACGCGGGCCATGTCGGCCACGAGGGTGGCGCTCGGACGCGAGAGGAAGTCGTCGAGCTGGTCGACGTCGGAGAAGCCGGAAGGCAGCGCGACCGCTGGATCCGATGCCGAAGCGGCGGTCAGGCCAGTTGCTACGTTCATGCGCCAACCCCAAAAATCTTGCCTTCTGGAAGCAGGCTAACGCGAGTCAAATTCACTTTCAACCATCTGGTTGAAAAATTGTCATGCAGGCTGCGCGCCGCCGGCCTCGCGGATCAGCCGGCGCAGCTTTTCCAGGGCGTTGCGCGTCGAGGCCACGGCCGGCGAAAGATGCGGCTCGATGGCGATCGGCCCGTCATAGCCGTCTGAGACGAGGGCGCGGACCTGACCCTCCCAGTCGACGTCGCCGTCGGGAAGCAGGGTCCACGAGCCGTCGGCGAAGCGCCGCGCATCCTTGAAATGGACGTTGCGGACGAACGGCCGGACGAAGGCGTAGCCCTCGGGATAGGGCACGTCGCCGTCGATCAGCGCGTTGGCGGGATCCCAGTTGATGCCGGCCGCCGGCGTGCCGATGCGCCCGAGGAGCGCCGCCGACCGCTCGCCCGTGTCGGCCCAGTGGCCTTCCTCCGTCTCGATCAGGAAATCGATGCCCGCCGCGCCGGCGCGTTCGGCGGCCCCGGCGAGCGCGTCGACCACCCCTTGCGGCGCCTCTCCCCCCGCCGCGCCGCCGCGCGAGAAGCTGAAGGAGATGACGGTGCGTGCGCCGATCTCCGCCGACAGATCCAGCGTTTCCGGCAGCAGCCGGTCGAGGTGGTCGGAAAGCAGGGCTTTCCGCTCCTGCCAGGCATCGAAGAAGCCGGCATCCATCCAGCCGAGATTGGAGCGGGCGGGCTCCCGCTCGGCAAACGGGAACTTGAACAGGCCGGGCGAGAGCGCGGTGATCTCGACGCCGAATTCGCGCACGGCGCGGACGAGCCGGTGGCGCGAATGGGCGGAAAGCCGCGGCACCCGTTCGCCATAGGCGCCGCGCAGCTCGAAATGGCGCACGCCCCATTCGAGGCCGAGTTCGAACGCCGTCTCGGGGTCTCCCGAAAGCTCGTCGGTCACGATGCTGATGATCACGTCTTCGTCTCCACGGCCCCGCAGGCGCGGAAGACTAGTACGGAGCCGGGGCGACTTTCAACCGTATGGTTGAAAGCGCGAAACGTTCCGCAACCGGTGGGTCGACGGGTGTTACGTGGTTGTGGTTGAAGGGGAGGGACGGGAGGCGCCCGATCGGGCCGAGGCCATCGCCGCGCTAGGGTCGCAGGCCGTTCATGGTCAGGGCGACGATGTGCTCGCGGTAGGAGGCGATGGCGGCGCGCTGGGTCAGGTCGCGGCCGAAGATCGCCGACATGGTCGAGCCGTTGGCGAAGTAGAAGAAGGTCATGCCGGCGATCGAGACGTAGAGCTCCAGCGGGTCGACGCCGGCGCGGAATTCGCCCGCAGCGACGCCGCGTTCCAGCGTTTCCGCGATCAGGTTCAGCAGCGG
>JAEZXF010000043.1 GCA_023419995.1 Pseudomonadota bacterium
GGGGTTGGCGGGGTGGGGGCTGCGGGCCCCGCTGGCGCCGCCGGCGGAGTAGACGGAAGGGTCCGGGCGTCAGGCGTCGAGGTCGGGGCGGCGGAAGTCGCCCGTGGCGGCGTCCATCACCCACAGCTCGCCGGTCGAGATGTCGAACCAGGCGCCGTGCAGCGACAGCTTGCCCTTGCCCTCGAGGATGGAGATGCAGGGAAAGCTGCGCAGGTTGGCGAGCGAATAGCGGATCGAGATGCGCTCCAGCGCGGTCTGGCGCTCCGAGCGGGTCATCATCTCGTTGCCGGCGACCGCCTCGGCGGCCGGCGCGACCAGCCCCATCCACTTGCCGATGAAGTCGCCCGGCGACAGCGGCTCGGCCGCGGGATCGAGGGCGGCGCGGATGCCGCCGCAGCGGCCGTGGCCGAGCACGACGATGTGCTTGACCTTGAGGCTCTGCACCGCGAATTCGAGCGCGGCGGAGGTGGAGTGGTGGCGCCCGTCGGGCGCATAGGGCGGCACGAGGTTGGCGACGTTGCGCACCACGAACAGCTCGCCCGGCCCGGAATCGAAGATCGTCTCGGGAGCCGCGCGCGAGTCGCAGCAGGCGATCACCATCGTTTCGGGGGTCTGGCCGTTCCTGGCCAGGGTGCGGTAGCGCTCGCTCTCCGCCGAATAGCGGCCTCCCATGAAGGCATGGTAGCCGGCGAGCAGTCGTTCAGGCAGATGGCTCATGCAGGAGGCGATACCCCCAAAGCGGCACCAGCGCAATAACTTTAGCGGCTCACGCGCGGCGGCCGCCGTCGTGCCCGCCGGAGGGGTGGACGAGCCGCCGCACCTGCACCATCGCCATCGGGTGGACGAGGCTCTGCGCGTCGGTTTCCAGCATCAGCTCGTCGGCGCCGCGCTTGACCGCGCGCGCCAGCACCTCGAACACCGCAGCCGTCGCCGTCTGCAGCGCCTTGGCCTCGCTCTGGCCGTTGACGAGCCGGGCGAGGAACAGCGCCGAGAGCAGGTCGCCGGTGCCGTGCGGCGCGTTCGGCACCGCCCGGTGCTCGACCAGAACCGCCTCGCGGCCGGTGACGAGGAGGTTGCCGATCGAGCCGGCCATCAGCGCGTGGGCGGAGGTGACGAGCATGGTCGGCGGCGCGAGCGCCAGGGCGGCGCGCGCCACCGCGCCGTTGTCGGGAAGCTCCTCGCCCGCCAGCCATTCCAGCTCGTAGCGGTTCGGCGTGGCGATGTCGGCGAGCGGCACCAGGAGGTCGCGCATCGCCGAGGCCGTCGCCTCCGGGACGTAGAGGCCGCCGACGTCGCCCATCACCGGGTCGCACAGGTAGAGCGCGCCCGGGTTCCTCGCCTTCACCGCGCCGACGAGCCGGGCGACCGCCTCGGCCTGCTCCGGACCGCCGAGATAGCCCGACAGCACCGCGCCCACCTCGCCCAGCCACGGCGCGGCGGCGAGATCGCCGAGGAGCGCGGAAAACTCGTCCGCCGGCGGCACGATGCGGGTGGCCCGGCCGTGGCCGGGATGCCAGGGCAGGATGACGGTCGGCACGGCCCAGACCGGCAGGCCCGCCGTCTCCAGCGCGAACACCGCCGCGCGGTTGCCGACGGTGCCGCGCGCGACGTGGCTCGATATGACGATGACGGCCCGGCCGGCCGCCCTCTCCGCATCCGCCATTGTCTCAGCCGCCGCCCGAGGAGAAGTCGATCAGCCACCAGATGACGTAGACGAGCAGCCCCGCGCCCAGCCAGCGGCCGATGCGCGTGCCCCACAGCTCGGCCCAGTCGCGGCCCTCGGCGTCGCGGCCGGCCATGTGGTCGACGGCGCGGCGCGTCATCGACGCCTCGCTCTCCGTGCCGACGCGGCCGATGATGCGCCGCGATTCGGTCTTGTTCTCTTCGTCCCGGCTCATGGCGCCTTTTCCGATCGGACCGCAGACTAGACCCCGGGGCCCCGCGCGCACAAGCGGACCGGCCCGCGGCATGCGTCGTTTTCTTGTGCCAGGAAAGAGGTTAAGCTTGTCGCTCCTCTCACCCTTCAGGGATCGACCGATGCACCACCGGGCCATGTCCGTCTCCTCGCCGCGCCGTCTCGCCGACGTCGTCGTCCTGGCCGTCCTGCTGCCGCTGCTGGCGGCCTGCGGCTTCAACACCATCCCGACCAACGAGGAGCGTGCCAAGGCGGCCTGGAGCGAGGTGCTGAACCAGTACCAGCGGCGCGCCGACCTGATCCCCAACCTCGTCGAGACGGTGAAGGGCTACGCCGCGCACGAGCGCGAGGTGCTGGAGGCCGTGGTCGAGGCGCGCGCCAAGGCGACGCAGACGCAGATCTCGCCCGAGCTGCTGCAGGACGAGGCCGCCTTCCGCGCCTTCCAGGAGAACCAGGCCCAGCTCACCGGCGCGCTGTCGCGCCTGCTCGCCGTGGTCGAGAACTATCCCGACCTCAAGGCCAGCCAGAACTTCCTCGCGCTCCAGGCGCAGCTCGAGGGCACAGAGAACCGCATTGCCGTGGCGCGGCGCGACTACATCGAGGCGGTGCGCGTCTACAACACCTCGCTGCGCACCCTGCCGTCGATGATCTGGGCGTGGCTGTGGTTCACCGACAACGAGCCGTTCCAGAACTTCACGGTCTCCGAGGACAAGATGGAGGTGCCGGAGGTGAACTTCGGCAACAACTGAAGCCGCCGGAAACCCACAGCGCATGCTTATCCTGCGCGCCTTGCGCCACCCCTCCCCTGCCTGCCGGCATCCTCTCCCCGTCGACGGGGAGAGGAGACACTGCCGCAACCTTGCCGCTTCCCCTTCTCCCCGTTCACGGGGAGAAGGTGCCCGAAGGGCGGATG
>JAEZXF010000148.1 GCA_023419995.1 Pseudomonadota bacterium
TGCGTGGCATGAGACCCAATACAGCCGCCTGTTCCGCTCCTGAGACGGAACGCCTTTGTCAGAATAGAAAATATCGCTGCGCCATAGGCAATTCACGCGCCGGCTCGCAGGTGATGATCTGCCCATCGACACGGACCTGATAGGTCTGCGGATCGACCTCCAGCTTCGGTGTCAGCCCGCTGTGGATCATATCTTTCTTGCGAATGGAGCGGGTGCCGCTCACCGCAACGAGCTGCTTGCCGAGCTTGAGCTTGCCGCCGATATCGTCATCCAGCGCGGCCTTGGAAACGAAGGTGATGCCGGTCGAGGCGCGGGCGCGGCCGAGCACACCGAACATCGGCCGGTAATGCACCGGCTGTGGCGTCGAGATCGAGGCGTTGGGGTCCCCCATCGGGGCTGTCGCAATCATGCCGCCGAGCATCACGAGCGACGGCTTCACGCCGAAGAAGGCCGGCTTCCACAGCACGAGGTCGGCGCGCTTGCCGACCTCGACCGAGCCGATCTCGCGCGACACGCCCTGCGCCACGGCCGGGTTGATGGTGTATTTGGCGATGTAGCGGCGGACGCGGAAATTGTCGTTGTCGCCGGTCTCCTCCGGCAGGCGGCCGCGCTGGCGCTTCATCTTGTCGGCGGTCTGCCAGGTGCGGATGATGACTTCGCCGACCCGGCCCATGGCCTGGCTGTCCGACGAGATGATCGAGAAGGCGCCGATGTCGTGCAGGATGTCCTCGGCCGCGATGGTCGCCCTGCGGATGCGGCTTTCGGCGAAGGCCACGTCCTCGGGGATCGAGGCGTCGAGATGGTGGCACACCATCAGCATGTCGAGATGCTCGGCGATGGTGTTGACCGTGTAGGGCCGCGTCGGGTTGGTCGACGACGGGATGACGTTGGCGAAGCCCGCCACCCTGATGATGTCGGGCGCATGGCCGCCGCCCGCGCCCTCGGTGTGGTAGGCGTGGATGGTGCGGCCCTTGAAGGCGGCGAGCGTGTCCTCGACGAAGCCCGACTCGTTCAGCGTGTCGGTGTGGATCATCACCTGCACGTCGAGGTCGTCGGCGACCGAGAGGCAGTTGTCGATCGCCGCCGGCGTCGTGCCCCAGTCCTCGTGCAGCTTGAGCGCGCAGGCGCCGCCCAGCACCATCTCGACGAGCGGCTCGGGCAGCGAGGCGTTGCCCTTGCCGGCGAGCCCGATGTTCATCGGGAAGGCGTCGAAGGACTGGATCATGCGGCCGAGATGGAAGCTGCCCGGCGTGCAGGTGGTGGCGAGCGTGCCGTGCGCCGGCCCGGTGCCGCCGCCGAGCATCGCCGTCAGCCCCGACATCAGCGCCTCCTCGATCTGCTGCGGGCAGATGAAGTGGATATGGGTGTCGAAGCCGCCGGCGGTGAGGATCCTGCCCTCGCCGGCGATGATCTCGGTGCCGGGGCCGATGACGATGGTGACGCCGGCTTGCGTGTCCGGGTTGCCAGCCTTGCCGATGCCGGCGATGCGGCCGTCGCGAAGGCCGACATCGGCCTTGTAGATGCGGGTGGGGTCGACGATCAGGGCGTTGGGGATCACCGTGTCGACCGCGCCCTCGGCGCGGGTGGCCTGGCTCTGGCCCATGCCGTCGCGGATGACCTTGCCGCCGCCGAACTTCACCTCCTCGCCATAGGTGGTGAAGTCGTTCTCGACCTCGACGAACAGCTCGGTGTCGGCGAGCCGCACCCTGTCGCCCGTGGTCGGGCCGTACATGTCGGCATAGGCGGCGCGCGGGATTCGTGCGGGCATGGCGGCTTATCCTGCTCTCGGTGCGGGGGCGGAGAAATCGCGAAACAATCGCGCGCCTCGCGCGTTGGCCCCAGTTGAACCCATCTCTCGAATGCGCATGAACGAAAGGGAGACAGACCCTTGACCCCCACCTACGCCCCGGAACGGCCCGGCTTCCTCCCTCTGGCGGCGGCGCTGGCGCTGGCGCTGGTCATCGCCTCGGGCAGCCCGCCGATGGCGCAGGGCCTCGACGCGGAAGGCGCGATCGACACCATCGTCGGCTCCGAGGTCAACACCAACGAGGAGGCGGTCGCCGACGACGAGGACCGCATCGTCAGGGCCATCGAGCGCACCGCCGAGAACACCGGCGAGGTGCGCAGGCGCTTCGCCATCGACCGCGTCGACATCGTCTTCCTGCCGGACCTCGGCGAGGAGGAGACCGCCGTCGAGGCGAAGGTGGCCGAGTTCAAGAGCCAGATCGAGGGGCTGCGCAACGAGATCCAGGGCAGCGCGATCTTCTATCATGCGGTGAACTCCCGCGCCGTCCTGCTCAACGACGTCATCGCGCTCGAGTTCGGCGACGACAACGGCGTCACCATCTTCGTCGCCGGCAGCGAGCCGGCGACGGGCGTGGAGTGACGGCTGGGGCGCGGCGCGGTCACAGCTTTCCCATCACCTTCTGGCGGAAGCCGTAGACGGTGCGGCCGCCGGCGAGCGGCACCAGCCGCACCTCGCGCGCCTGGCCGGGCTCGAAGCGCACGGCCGTGCCGGCGGCGATGTCGAGCCGCATGCCGCGTGCCCTGTCGCGGTCGAAGACCAGCCCCTCGTTGACCTCGAAGAAGTGATAGTGCGAGCCGACCTGCACCGGCCGGTCGCCGGTGTTGGCGACCTCGAGCACGGTCTGCGGCGCGCCGGCGTTGATCTCGATGTCGCCGGCCTGGGTGAGGATTTCGCCCGGTATCATGCGCCCCTCCCTCAGCCGGCGACCATCAGCCACACGCCGGCCGCAGCCGTCATGCCGCCCGCCGCCCGCGTCACGAGCCGGCCGGCGTTCCCGCTGGACAGCCGCGCCGCGCCGAGGCCCGCGGCATGGAGCAGCGC
>JAEZXF010000172.1 GCA_023419995.1 Pseudomonadota bacterium
CTCGATCTCGGCTTCGTGCCGGGCGAGGGCGCCAAGGACGCGACCGCGATGGTGTCGGGCGAGCTCGACGTCCTGTTCCTGCTCGGCGCGGACGAGATCCCGACCGGCCGGATCGGCGACGCCTTCACGGTCTATGTCGGCAGCCACGGCGACGCCGGCGCCCACCGCGCCGACGTGATCCTGCCGGGTGCCACCTACACCGAGAAGTCGGGCACCTACGTCAACACCGAGGGCCGCGTGCAGCAGACCAGCCGCGCCGGCTTCGCGCCCGGCGAGGCCTAGGAGGACTGGGCGATCCTGCGCGCGCTCTCCGACGTGCTCGGCAAGCGCCTGCCGTTCGACTCGCTCGGCCAGCTTCGCGCGAAGCTCCATGCCGAGTTCCCGCACTTCGCCGGCATCGACGAGATCGCCGCCGGCAACCCGGCCGACGTCTCCGCGCTGGCCGGCTCGAAGAGCGGCAAGCTCGGCAAGTCTCCCTTCGTCTCCACGGTCGGCGACTTCTACCTCACCAACCCGATCGCGCGCGCGTCCGCCGTCATGGCCGAGTGCTCGGCGCTGGCGAAGGGCCGCATCACGCAGGCGGCGGAATAGGGCCAGGATGATGGATTCCTTCTTCTCGATCTACGTTCTGCCGGCGGTCATCGTCGTTGCCCAGTCCGTGCTGGTCATCGTCGCGCTCCTGGTCTTCATCGCCTTCATCCTCTACGCCGACCGCAAGATCTGGGCCGCCGTCATGCTGCGGCGCGGCCCGAACGTCGTCGGCCCCTGGGGTCTTTTCCAGTCGTTCGCCGACCTTTTGAAGTTCGTCTTCAAGGAGCCGGTCATCCCGTCCGGCGCCAACAAGGGCGTGTTCCTGCTCGCCCCGCTGGTGTCGACCGTGCTGGCGCTCGCGACCTTCGCCGTCATCCCGTTCAACGAGAACTGGGTCATCGCCGACATCAATGTCGGCATCCTCTACATCTTCGCCATCTCCTCGCTCGAGGTCTACGGCGTCATCATGGCTGGCTGGGCGTCGAACTCGAAGTATCCCTTCCTCGGCGCGCTGCGCTCGGCCGCGCAGATGGTGTCCTACGAGGTGTCGATCGGCTTCGTCATCGTCACCGTGCTCTTGTGCGTCGGCTCGCTGAACCTGTCGGCGATCGTGCTGGCGCAGCAGACCGGCCTCGGCACCTGGCTCGGCCTGCCGAACTCGTTCCTCGACTGGCACTGGCTCGGCCTGTTCCCGATGTTCGTCATCTTCTTCATCTCGGCGCTGGCCGAGACGAACAGGCCGCCCTTCGACCTGGTCGAGGCGGAGTCGGAGCTGGTCGCCGGCCACATGATCGAGTATTCCTCGACGCCGTACCTGCTGTTCATGCTCAGCGAATACGTCGCCGTCATGCTGATGTGCGCGCTGACGACGATCCTCTTCCTCGGCGGCTGGCTGCCCCCGCTCGACTTCGCCCCCTTCACCTGGGTGCCGGGCGTCATCTGGTTCGTGCTCAAGGTCTGCTTCGTCTTCTTCTTCTTCGCCGTCGTGAAGACGATCGTGCCGCGCTACCGCTACGACCAGCTCATGCGCCTCGGCTGGAAGGTCTTCCTGCCCATCTCGCTGTTCATGGTCGTGGCCACCGCGACGTTCCTGAAGCTGTGGGAGCAGTACGCGGCATGATCGAGAACGCACCCGAGACCCTGCGGAGAATCACCCCATGTCAGCGCTAGCCCACGCCGCCAAGTCGCTGCTGCTCGCCGAGTTCGTGAGCGCGTTCTTCCTCGCGATGCGCCAGTTCTTCGCGCCGAAGCACACGATCAACTATCCCTACGAGAAGGGGCCGGTCAGCCCGCGCTTCCGCGGCGAGCATGCGCTGCGCCGCTACCCGAACGGCGAGGAACGCTGCATCGCCTGCAAGCTGTGCGAGGCGATCTGCCCGGCGCAGGCCATCACCATCGAGGCAGGCCCGCGCCGCAACGACGGCACCCGCCGCACCGTGCGCTACGACATCGACATGGTGAAGTGCATCTATTGCGGCTTCTGCCAGGAGGCATGCCCGGTCGACGCCATCGTCGAGGGACCGAACTTCGAGTTCGCGACCGAGACGCGCGAGGAACTGTACTACGACAAGGACAAGCTGCTCGCCAACGGCGACCGCTGGGAGCGCGAGGTCGCGCGCAACATGGAGCTGGACGCGCCGTATCGATGACTGCGTTCCTCTCCCCGCTGGCGGGGAGAGGATGCCGGCAGGCAGGTGAGGGGCAGCACCCACCTTTGCCGAGTTCGCGCTGCCCTGATCCGGCCCTCGGGCCGCCTCCTCCTCGTAGACGGGGGGAAGGGAATGTAGACATGGACGGCCCGTGGGGGCTGGTCTAAGAGACACGCGGATTTCGCTGCCCGGAGGCGGGCGCGAGCCGGAGAGGGGCGGTTGGTCCGCCCGAAAAGGAACCGGGGGAACCCATGCTGACAGGACTAGAGGCGTTCTTCTTCTATCTGTTCGCCTTCATTGCGATCGCCGCGGCCTTCATGGTCATCTCGGCGCGCAATCCGGTGCATTCCGTTCTCTGGCTGATCCTGACGTTCTTCAACGCCGCTGCGCTGTTCCTGCTCACGGGGGCCGAGTTCCTGGCGATGATCCTGCTCGTCGTCTATGTCGGCGCCGTGGCGGTCCTGTTCCTGTTCGTCGTCATGATGCTCGACGTCGACTTCGCCGAGCTGAAGCGCGGCGCGTTGCAATATGCCCCGGCCGGCGCGCTGGTCGGGCTGATCCTAGCGGCGGAGCTCATCGTCGTGGTCGGCGGCTACGTCTTCGCGCCGGAGCTCGCCGGCAACATCTCGCAGCCGACCCCGGCGCTCGCCGAGCGGCAGAACACCGCCGCGCTCGGCGACATCCTCTACACGGACTACGTCTATTTCTTCCAGATCGCCGGGCTGGTGCTTCTGGTCGCGATGATCGGCGCAATCGTGCTGACCCTGCGCCACAAGGAGGGCGTCCGGCGTCAGGACGTCTCCGCGCAGGTCCGCCGCTCGCCGGCATCCGCGATCGAGGTCCGCAAGGTCGAGACGGGCAAGGGAGTCTGACCATGGAAGTCGGAATCGGACATTTCCTCACCGTCTCGGCGGTGCTGTTCACGCTCGGCGTGTTCGGCATCTTCCTGAACAGGAAGAACGTGATCGTCATCCTGATGTCGGTCGAGCTGATCCTGCTCGCCGTCAACATCAACTTCGTGGCCTTTTCGGCCGCGCTCGGCGACCTCGTCGGCCAGGTCTTCGCGCTGTTCGTCCTGACGGTGGCGGCGGCCGAGGCGGCGATCGGCCTCGCCATCCTCGTCGTGTTCTTCCGCAACCGCGGCTCGATCGACGTGGAAGACGTCAATATGATGAAGGGCTGAGCGGACCATGTATCACGCGATCGTCTTCCTCCCGCTGCTCGGCTTCCTGATCGCCGGCCTCTTCGGCCGCTCGATCGGCGCCAAGGCGTCGGAATACGTCACCACCGGCTTCCTCATCGTCTCGGCGGTGCTGTCGTGGGTGGCCTTCTTCACCGTCGCGTTCGGCGACGGCGCCGCCTTCACCGTGCCGGTGCTGCGCTTCATCCAGGTCGGCGGGCTGGACGTCGCGTGGGCACTGCGGATCGACACGCTCACGGTCGTCATGCTGATCGTCGTCAACACGGTCTCGGCGCTCGTGCATGTCTACTCGATCGGCTACATGCACCACGATCCGCACCGTCCGCGCTTCTTCGCCTATCTGTCGCTGTTCACCTTCGCCATGCTGATGCTGGTGACCTCCGACAACCTGGTGCAGATGTTCTTCGGCTGGGAGGGCGTCGGCCTCGCTTCCTACCTGCTCATCGGCTTCTGGTTCCAGAAGCCCTCGGCCAACGCCGCCGCGATCAAGGCCTTCGTCGTCAACCGCGTCGGCGATTTCGGCTTCCTGCTCGGCCTGTTCGGCGTGTTTGTGCTGTTCGGCTCGGTCAATTTCGACACGATCTTCGCCAATGCCGCGACGATCGGCGAGAGCCCGGACCAGTCGGGCGAGGCGGTGTTCACCTTCCTCAACTGGTCGCTCACCCAGTCCGGCGCGCTCACCACGATCTGCCTGCTGCTGTTCATGGGCGCGATGGGCAAGTCGGCGCAGGTGCCGCTGCACACCTGGCTGCCCGACGCGATGGAAGGCCCGACGCCGGTTTCCGCGCTCATCCACGCCGCGACCATGGTGACCGCGGGCGTATTCATGCTCGCGCGCCTGTCGCCCATCTTCGAGCTGTCGCACGCCGCGCTCCTCGTCGTCACCTTCGTCGGCGCGATCACCGCCTTCTTCGCCGCCACCGTCGGCCTGGTGCAGAACGACATCAAGCGCGTCATCGCCTACTCGACCTGCTCGCAGCTCGGCTACATGTTCGTCGCGCTCGGCATGGGCTTCTATTCCGCCGCGATCTTCCACCTGTTCACGCACGCCTTCTTCAAGGCGCTGCTGTTCCTCGGCTCGGGCTCGGTGATCCACGCCGTCTCCGACGAGCAGGACATGCGCAGGATGGGCGGCCTCTACAAGCTGATCCCCGTCACCTACTGGATGATGATCATCGGGACGATCGCGCTGACCGGCGTCGGCATCCCGACCACCATCATCGGCACGGCCGGCTTCTTCTCCAAGGACGCGATCATCGAAGGCGCGTTCGCCGGCCACAGCGCGCTCTCGGGCTTCGCCTTCACGCTGCTCGTCATCGCCGCCGCCTTCACCAGCTTCTATTCCTGGCGGCTGATCTTCATGACCTTCCACGGCAAGCCGCGCGCGAGCCACGAGGTCATGCACCACGTGCACGAATCGCCGCCGGTGATGCTCGTGCCGCTGTTCATCCTGGCGGCGGGCGCGCTGTTCGCCGGCGTCATCTTCCACGACGCCTTCATCGGCCACGGCCATGACGAGTTCTGGAAGGGCGCGCTGTTCATCCTGCCGGACAACCACATCCTGCACGACTTCCACGGCGTGCCGCTGTGGGTGAAGCTCGCGCCGCTGGTCTCGATGGTGCTGGGCTTCGTCGTCGCCTACCAGTTCTACATCCGCTCGCCCGAGACGCCGGTGCGCCTCGCCGCACAGCACAGGGGGCTTTACCTCTTCCTGCTCAACAAGTGGTACTTCGACGAGCTCTACGACTTCCTGTTCGTGCGCCCGGCCAAGCGTCTTGGCCGCTTCCTGTGGAAGACCGGCGACGGCAAGGTGATCGACGGCTTCGGCCCGGATGGCGTTTCCGCCCGCGTCGTGGACGTCACGCAGCGCGTGGTCAAGCTCCAGACCGGCTATCTCTACCACTATGCATTTGCAATGCTCATCGGCGTGGCTGCGCTCGTCACCTGGATGATGCTCGGGGGCTCGTTCTAGACCATGACCGACTGGCCTATCCTCTCGACGGTCACCTTCCTGCCGCTGGTCGGCGCGTTCCTGATCCTGCTGATCCGGGACGAGGGAACGGCCGCGCGCCGCAACATCCGCAACGTCGCGCTGCTGACGACGGTGTTCACCTTCGTGCTGTCGCTGTTCATCTGGGCCGGGTTCGACACGAACTATCCGGGCTTCCAGATGGTCGAGAAGGCCGACTGGCTCGAGGCCGGCATCTCCTACCACATGGGCGTCGACGGCATCTCGATGCTGTTCGTCATCCTGACGACCTTCCTGATGCCCCTGTGCATCCTGGCCTCGTGGGAGGCCATCGAGCACCGCATCAAGGAATACATGATCGCGTTCCTCATCCTGGAAACGCTGATGATCGGCGTGTTCTGCGCCCTCGACCTGGTGCTGTTCTACGTCTTCTTCGAGGCCGGCCTCATTCCGATGTTCATCATCATCGGCGTGTGGGGCGGCAAGCGCCGCGTCTATGCCTCGTTCAAGTTCTTCCTCTACACGCTGCTCGGCTCGGTGCTGATGCTGCTCGCCATCATGGCGATGTACTGGCAGGCCGGCACGACCGACATCCCGACGCTTCTGGCGCACGATTTCCCGGCCGGCATGCAGACATGGCTGTGGCTCGCCTTCTTCGCCTCCTTCGCGGTGAAGATGCCGATGTGGCCGGTGCACACCTGGCTGCCCGACGCCCACGTCGAGGCGCCGACGGCGGGCTCGGTCATCCTGGCCGGCATCCTGCTGAAGATGGGCGGCTACGGCTTCCTGCGCTTCTCGCTGCCGATGTTCCCGGACGCCTCGCTCTACTTCCAGCCCTTCGTGTTCACGCTGTCGGTGGTGGCCATCATCTACACCTCGCTGGTGGCGCTGATGCAGGAGGACATGAAGAAGCTGATCGCCTACTCGTCCGTCGCCCACATGGGCTACGTGACGATGGGCATCTTCGCGCTCAACGTCGAAGGCGTTCAGGGCGCGATCTTCCAGATGCTGTCGCACGGCCTCGTCTCCGGCGCGCTGTTCCTGTGCGTCGGCGTCGTCTACGACCGCATGCACACCCGCGAGATCGACGCCTATGGCGGCCTCGTCAACAACATGCCGAAATACGCCGTCGTCTTCCTGATCCTGACCATGGCCAATGTCGGCCTGCCTGGCACGTCCGGCTTCGTCGGCGAGTTCCTGACCCTGCTCGGCGTGTTCAGGGTCAACACCTGGGTGGCGCTGTTCGCCGCGACCGGCGTGATCCTGTCGGCGGCCTACGCGCTGTGGCTCTACCGCCGCGTCGTCTACGGCGCGCTGACCAAGGAAAGCCTCAAGGGACTGCTCGACCTCTCGCCGCGCGAGAAGGCCATCCTCTACCCGCTGGTGCTGTTCGTCATCTTCTTCGGCGTCTACCCCACGCCCGTCTTCGACGTGACGACGGCGTCGGTGAATGCACTCGTCAACAACATCACGCTTTCCATCGAGGCCTCCCAGGCCGCCATGGCGATCGACTAAGGCCAGCACAATGACGGCAGACCTTTCCCAGAGCCTGATCCTCGCCGCCCCGGAGCTGATCCTCGCCATCGGCGCGCTGGCGCTGCTGATGATCGGCGTCTTCTCCGGCGAGCGGGCAAACACCACCGTCACCGGCCTGGCGATCGCGCTGCTCCTGGGCGCCGCCGGCTGGATGCTGCTCTTCGTCGGTGACGGCACCGCCTTCGGCGACGCCTTCGTCAGCGATCCGTTCGCGCGCCTGATGAAGCTGCTGACGCTCGGCGGCTCGGTGGTGACGCTCATCATGTCGGTCGGCTTCGCCCGCGAGGAGAAGTTCGACAAGTTCGAGTATCCGGTGCTCGTCGTCCTCTCGACCCTCGGCATGCTGCTGATGGTGTCGGCCAACGACATGCTGGCGCTCTATCTCGGCCTCGAGCTGCAGTCGCTGGCCCTCTACGTCATCGCCGCCATCAACCGCGATTCCATCCGCTCGACCGAGGCCGGCCTGAAGTACTTCGTCCTCGGCGCGCTGTCCTCCGGCATGCTGCTCTACGGCATCTCGCTCGTCTACGGCTATACCGGCAGCACCAGCTTCGAGACCATCGCGGCCGCGCTGACCGGCGCCGAGCGGCAGATCGGCCTCGTCTTCGGCCTGGTCTTCGTCCTTGCCGGGCTGGTCTTCAAGATCTCGGCCGTCCCGTTCCACATGTGGACGCCCGACGTCTACGAGGGCGCGCCGACGCCCGTCACCGCCTTCTTCGCCGCCGCCCCCAAGATGGCCGCGATGGCGCTGATCGTGCGGGTGACCATGGGCGCGTTCGAGCCGGTCGCCGCCGACTGGAAGCAGATCGTGGTCTTCGTCGCCATCGCCTCGATGGTGCTGGGCGCGTTCGCCGCCATCGGCCAGAAGAATATCAAGCGGCTGATGGCCTATTCGTCCATCGGCCACATGGGCTTCGCGCTGGTCGGCCTCGCCGCGAACTCGCAGGCCGGCGTGCGCGGCGTCATCATCTATATGCTGATCTACCTGGTTATGACGCTCGGCACCTTCGCCTTCATCCTCGCCATGCGCCGCAAGGAAGGCAATGTCGAGGCCATCGACGATCTCGCCGGCCTGTCGTCGACCAACCCGGTGATGGCCACGATGCTGACGATCCAGATGTTCTCGCTGGCCGGCATTCCGTGGCTCGCGGGCTTCTTCGGCAAGTGGTACGTCTTCCTCGCCGCCATCGACGCCAACCTCTACGCGCTTGCCGTCATCGGCGTGCTCGCCTCGGTCGTCGGCGCCTACTACTACATCCGCATCATCAAGATCATGTGGTTCGACGAGTCCGCTGGCGGCTTCGAGCCGATGGCCGGCGAGCTGAAGCTGGTGCTCGGCGTCTCGGGCGCGTTCGTCTTCCTGTATCCGCTGCTCGGCGGCGTCGTCGGACGCCTGGCGGAGAACGCGGCCAAGACCTTCTTCTGACATAATGGGCTTCTGACGGGATGGGCT
>JAEZXF010000342.1 GCA_023419995.1 Pseudomonadota bacterium
GGCCGCAACCGCACCGGCGCCAAGGGCGCCGACGTGGTGCTGCGCGTGCCGGCCGGCCCCCAGGTTTTCGAGGAGGACAACGAGACGCTGATCTGCGACCTGACCGAGGTCGGCCAGCGCTTCCTGCTCGCCAAGGGCGGAAACGGCGGCTTCGGCAACCAGCACTTCAAGACCTCGACCAACCAGGCGCCGCGCCGCGCCAACCCCGGCCTGCCCGGCGAGGAGCGCACGATCTGGCTGCGCCTCAAGCTCATCGCCGACGCCGGCCTCGTCGGCCTGCCCAACGCCGGCAAGTCGACCTTCCTCGCAGCGGTGACGGCGGCGAAGCCGAAGATCGCCGACTATCCGTTCACGACGCTGCATCCCGGCCTCGGCGTGGCCCGCATCGACGGCCGCGAGTTCGTGCTGGCCGACATTCCCGGCCTGATCGAGGGCGCGCACGAGGGCATCGGCATCGGCGACCGCTTCCTCGGCCATGTCGAGCGCACGCGCGTGCTGCTGCACCTGGTCTCGGCCCAGGAGGAAAGCCCCGGCAAGGCCTACAAGACCGTGCGCCGCGAGCTCGAGGCCTACGGCCAGGGCCTGGCCGACAAGCCCGAGATCGTCGCGCTCAGCCAGGCCGACACGCTCGACGCCGACGCGCGCAAGAAGAAGCTCGCCTCGCTGAAGCGCGCCGCCGGGCGGACGCCGCTGCTGCTCTCCGCCGTCTCCGGCGAGGGCGTGGAGGAGGCGCTGCGGGCGCTGATCGCCTTCGTGGAGGAAGCGCGCACCGCCGACGTGCCCGTCGAGGACGCGCGATGGGTGAAGTGACGATGGCGAAAGCGACGGCGCGCGCGCTCAGGGACCATCGCCGCATCGCGGTCAAGATCGGCTCGGCGCTGCTGGTCGACCGCAGGACCGGGCTGAAGCGCGACTGGCTCGCCTCGCTGGTCGAGGACATCGCCGCGCTCGCCCGCGGCGGCACCGAGGTGCTGGTCGTCTCGTCGGGCGCGATCGCGCTCGGCCGCACCATCCTCGGCCTTACCGCGCGCTCGCTCCGGCTGGAGGAGAGCCAGGCGGCGGCCGCCGTCGGCCAGATCGCGCTCGCCGGCGCATGGTCGCAGGAGCTGTCCGGCCGCGGGCTGAAGTCGGGCCAGGTGCTGGTGACGCTGGGCGACACCGAGGAGCGGCGGCGCTATCTCAACGCCCGCGCCACCATCTCGACGCTCTTGAAGCTCAAGGCCGTGCCGGTCATCAACGAGAACGACACCGTCGCCACCTCCGAGATCCGCTACGGCGACAACGATAGGCTGGCAGCCCGCGTCGCCACCATGATGGGCGCCGACCTGCTGGTGCTCCTGTCCGATATCGACGGCCTCTACACCGCTCCGCCCGCGCTCGATCCTCAGGCCGCGTTCATCCCCTTCATCGAGCGCATCACGCCGCGGATCGAGGCGATGGCCGGGGCAGCGGCCTCCGAGCTGTCGCGCGGCGGCATGAAGACCAAGCTCGACGCCGGCAAGATCGCCACCACCGCCGGCACGGCGATGGTCATCACCTCGGGCACGCGCATGAACCCGCTGTCGGCCATTGACCGCGGCGAGCGCGCCACCTGGTTCGCGGCGAGCCCCACTCCGGTGCGCGGCTACAAGACGTGGATCGCCGGCAATCTCGAGCCCGCCGGCCGCATCAGCGTCGATGCCGGCGCCGCGCGGGCGCTTCATGCCGGCAAGTCGCTGCTGCCGGCCGGCGTGACGCTGGTGTCCGGCCGGTTCTCGCGCGGCGACACGGTCGCCATCCTCGATCCGACAGGAGCCGAGATCGCGCGCGGCCTCGTCGCCTACGACGCGGCCGACGCGGAGCGGATCGCCGGGCTGAAGACGACCGAGATCGAGGCCGCCCTCGGCCACGAGGCGCGCGCGGCCATGGTGCATCGCGACGACATGGTGATGTCGCGCACGGTTCCGGCAGAGAATGCCGCGGAGGTCACCCATGACGAAGAATGAGACGGCGATCCAGGAAGACGTCGCCGGCCTGATGGCGAAGATCGGCGCGGATGCGCGCGCCGCCGCCCGGCCGCTGGCGCTGGCCACGGCCGAGCGCAAGCATGCGGCGCTGGTGGCCATGGCGGAAGCGGTGCGTAACAGCGAGGAGACGATCCTCGCCGCCAACGCCATCGACCTGGAGAATGGCGAGAGAGCCGGGCTCGCCCCGGCGATGATGGACCGCCTCCGGCTCACCTCCGACCGGCTGCGCGGCATCGAGGACGGCATCCGCGCCATCGCCGCGCTGAAGGACCCCGTCGGCGAGGTCATCGCCCGGTGGCGGCAGCCGAACGGGCTGGAGATCGAGCGCGTCCGGACGCCGCTCGGCGTCGTCGGCGTCATCTACGAGAGCCGCCCGAACGTCACCGCCGACGCCGGCGCGCTCTGCCTGATGGCTGGCAATGCGGTGATCCTGCGCGGCGGCTCGGACTCGTTCCATTCCTCGTCGGCGATCCACGCCTGCCTGGTCGAGGGGCTGAAGGCGGCGGGTCTGCCCGCGGCCGCGATCCAGCTCGTGCCGACCGCCGACCGCGCCGCCGTCGGCGAGATGCTGAAGGGCCTTTCCGGCAATATCGACGTCATCGTGCCGCGCGGCGGCAGGAGCCTGGTCGAGCGCGTCCAGACCGAGGCGCGCGTGCCGGTCTTCGCCCATCTCGAAGGCATCTGCCACCTCTATGTCGACGGGTCGGCCGACAGGGACATGGCGGTGTCGCTGGCGGTCAACGGCAAGATGCGCCGCACCGGCATCTGCGGCGCCACCGAGACGCTGCTGGTCGACCGCGCCGCCGCCTCGAGTCATCTTCTGCCCATCCTCGAGGCGCTGGCGAAGGCCGGCTGCGAGATCCGGGCGACCGACGAGGTGCGCGCGCTCTTTCCCGATGCCACGCCGGCAGACGAGGCCGACTGGCGCACCGAATATCTCGACGCTATCATCTCGGTGAAGCTGGTCGACGGCGTCGGCGAGGCGATCGACCACATCGAGAAATACTCCTCGCACCACACCGAGGCGATCGTCGCCGAGGACGCGAAGGCGGTGGACCGCTTCTTCAACGAGATCGATTCCGCGATCCTGATCCACAACGCCTCGACCCAGTTCGCCGACGGCGGCGAGTTCGGCATGGGCGCCGAGATCGGCATCGCCACCGGGCGCATGCACGCGCGCGGGCCGGTCGGCGTCGAGCAGCTCACCTCGTTCAAGTACCGCGTCCATGGCAGCGGCCAGGCAAGGCCGTGACACGTTCGGCCAGCCTTTGCGCCGCCCCTCACCCTTACCCTCTCCCCGCCAGCGGGGAGAGGGGATCGCCGGCGTTGCGGTCTTTCTCCTTCTCTCCGTTCACGGGGAGAAGGTGGCGGCAGCCGGATGAGGGGCGGCACGACCTCTTCCTGAAGAGCGTCCCCTCCCGATGATGGCGCCCGAGGCCGTCGCCGCGCGCTACCTGCGGATGCCGCATGTCGAGCGGCGGATGCAGGTCGGCCTGTTCGGCGGCTCGTTCAACCCGCCCCATGCCGGGCATGCGCTCGTCGCCGAGATCGCGCTGCGCACGCTCGCCCTCGACCAGGTCTGGTGGATGGTCACACCCGGCAACCCGCTGAAGGCAGGTCGGGACCTCGCGCCGCTCGGCGAGCGGATCGCGCTGTCGGAGAAGGTCGCGCGGGACCCGCGCGTCAAGGTCACCGCCTTCGAGGCGGCGTACCGGGTGCGCTACACCGCCGACACGCTGGCGCTGGTGCGGGCGCGCAATCCCGGCGTCGATTTCGTCTGGATCATGGGCGCCGACAACCTCGCCCAGTTCCACCGCTGGCAGCGCTGGCGCCACATCGCGCTGACCATGCCGATCGCCGTCGTCGACCGCCCCGGCTCGACGCTGGCCTTCGTCTCCTCGGTCTTCGCCAAGACCTTCGACCATGCCCGCCTCGACGAGCACGACGCGGCGAGGCTCGCCCGCATGCGGCCGCCGGCCTGGACCTTCATCCACGGGCCGCGCTCGTCCTTGTCCTCGACGGCGATCCGCAACGGCGCGGCAGCGCCCGTGTCTTGAAACCTGCACACGACTCTGCCTATCTATTCCCTGTCATGCGCAAGGATGCGCGTGGCGGGCTTGTTCTTGTCGGAAAGGGAAGACACTGGGAACAGCAATACGGAAGAAGGCGGACATCCAGCCTTCGCCGGCCGGGATCAGCGGCGCTGCCGACGTATCCCGCGCCCTCGACATCGTCCTTGCCAGTCTGGACGACTCCAAGGCCGAAGACATCGTCTCCATCGACATCCGCGGCAAATCCAGCCTGGGCGACCACATGGTCATCGCCTCCGGGCGGTCCAACCGCCATGTCTCGGCGGCGGCCGACCATCTCATCTCGGCGCTCAAGGATGCCGGCCTCGGCCTCCCGCGCGTCGAGGGGCTTGGCGCCGCCGACTGGGTGCTGATCGATGCCGGCGACGTCATCGTCCACGTGTTCCGCCCCGAAGTGCGGGAGTTCTACAATCTCGAGAAGATGTGGCAGGCTCCCGACCTCGACGAGGGGACGGTGCACTAGGGCACTCTGCCGCCCGGCGGGGTCGCCGGGCGTCGCATGAGTGCGGCAAGGGCCCGAAGCGGCGTGGAACGCCGGCGGACGGGCGGAGACGGGAATGCGCCTGAGCGTTCATGCCGTGGGCCGGATGAAGGCCGGCCCCGAGAGGGAGCTTGCGGACCGCTATTTCGGCCGCCTCGCCAAGGCCGGCCCGGCCGTGGGC
>JAEZXF010000468.1 GCA_023419995.1 Pseudomonadota bacterium
CTATCTGAAGGACGCCTTCGACACGCTCTACGCCGAAGGAAAGGCCGGCCGCCCGGCGATGATGAGCATCGGCCTGCACTGCCGGCTGGTCGGACGACCGGGGCGCGCGGCCTCCCTCCAGCGCTTCATCGACTACGTGAAAGGCCACGACCGGGTGTGGCTGCCGACGCGCGGCGAGATCGCCGCCCACTGGCGCGAAACCCACCCCTACCGGGCGCCGGCGCTGCGCCCGAGCCGCATGGACCGCGCGGATTTCGTCGCCCGCTTCGGCGGCGTCTTCGAGCATTCGCCCTGGATCGCCGAGCGCGCCTTCGAGCTCGAGCTCGGCCCGGCGCACGAATCGGCCGGCGGCCTTCACAATGCGCTCGCCCGCGTCTTCCGCTCGGCGAGCGGGGAGGAGCGACTGGGCGTGCTCAAGGCCCATCCCGACCTCGCCGGCAAGCTGGCGCAGGCCAGGCGGCTGACGGCCGAATCGACCGCCGAGCAGGCGTCCGCCGGCCTCGACGCGCTGACCGACAAGGAGCGCGAGGCCTTCACCCGGCTCAACGCAGCCTATGTCGGGAAGTTCGGCTTCCCGTTCATCATCGCGGTCAAGGACAACACCAGGGCGGGCATTCTCGCCGCCTTCCGCACCCGCATCGAAAACGACCGCGACACGGAGTTCGCCACCGCCTGCAGGCAGGTGGAGCGCATCGCCGAGCTGCGGCTCAAGGACATCCTGCCCGCCTGAAGGACGAAGATATGATCGGCCGCACCTACTACGCGCCGCATGGGGGCCTGCCCCCGCAGACCGAGCTGCACACCGGCCGCGCGGTCTTCACCGAGGCCTATGCCGTCATCCCCAAGGGGGTGATGAGCGACATCGTCACCAGCTACCTGCCGTTCTGGGAAGGCACGCGGCTGTGGGTCCTGTCGCGGCCGCTGTCGGGCTTCGCCGAGACGTTCTCGCAATACATCATGGAGGTCGCGCCCGGCGGCGGCAGCGACCGGCCCGAGCCGGAAGCGGACGCCGAGGCCGTGCTGTTCGTGGTCGAGGGCGAGCTGACCGTCACGCTCGACGGTGCGGCGCACGTGCTGAAACCCGGCGGCTACGCCTACCTGCCGCCGGCCAGCGGCTGGACCGCGCGCAACGCGGGCACTGCAACGGCGCGCTTCCACTGGATTCGCAAGGCCTACGAGTTCGTCGAGGGGCTGGACGCGCCCGACGCGCTGTTCCTGGACGAGGCCGACATCGCGCCGGCCGCCATGCCCGGCACCGACGGCACGTGGGCGACCACGCGCTTCGTCGATCCCGAGGACCTGCGCCACGACATGCACGTCACCATCGTCACCTTCGAGCCCGGCGGGCTGATCCCGTTCGAGGAGACGCACGTGATGGAGCACGGCCTCTACGTGCTCGAGGGCAAGGCGGTCTACAAGCTCAACCGCGACTGGGTCGAGGTCGAGGCCGGCGACTACATGTGGCTGCGCGCCTTCTGCCCGCAGGCCTGCTATGCCGGCGGGCCGGGCCGGTTCCGCTACCTGCTCTACAAGGACGTCAACCGCCACGCGAAGCTGGCATTCCGGTGATTGGGCCGATGAGCCGCGTCGTCACAGCCCGGCCCCTGACCCGCGCCGCGTTCGCCCCGTTCGGCGACGTCATCGACACGGACTGGGACAACCATTTCCCGATCAACGCCGGCAAGTGCGAGCGCTACCACGACCTCGCGAAGGTCGAGGCCGAGGGCCCGAACGCCCGCGTGCTGATCTCGATCTTCAGGGGCACGCCCTACGACTTTCCGCTCAGCCTCGGCATGGTCGAGCGCCATCCGCTCGGCAGCCAGGCGTTCGTGCCGCTGACGCCCGCGCCGTTCCTCGTCGTCGTCTGCCCCGGCGGCGCGGACGGGCCGGGCGCGCCGCACGCCTTCGTCACGCGACCGGGGCAGGGCGTCAGCTACCGCCGCGACACCTGGCATGCGGTGCTGACGCCGATCGGCGCGTCGCAGGATTTTCTCGTCGTCGACCGCGGCGGCGACGGCAACAACCTCGTCGAACATCATTTCGGTGAGCCGTGGGAAATAAGGCTGCCCGAATGACCGCCCACGACGCCGGCTTCCTCGACCGCCTGTTCGACGTGATCGAGCACGACATCGTGCCGAAGACCGCGGAGGGCGTCGCCAAAGGCAACAAGCTGTTCGGCGCCGCTATCCTGAGGAAGAGCGACCTGTCGCTGGTGGTCGCCGAGACCAACAACGAGCTGGAGAACCCGCTCTGGCACGGCGAGATGCACGCGCTGAAGCGGTTCTACGAACTGCCGAAGGCCGACCGGCCGGAGACCAGGGACTGCGTCTTCGTCTCGACCCACGAGCCGTGCTCGCTGTGCCTGTCGGCGATCACCTGGGCCGGCTTCGACAACTTCCACTACCTGTTCAGCCACGAGGATTCGCGCGACGCCTTCGCCATCCCGCACGACCTGAGGATCCTCAAGGAGGTCTTCCGGCTCGATCCCGGCGGCTACAATGCCGACAACGCCTACTGGAAGAGCCATTCGCTGCGCCGGCTGGCCGACGCCCTGCCGGAGGACGAGCGCGCCCGCTTCCGGGCGCGCTTCGAGACGCTTTCACGGCGCTACGACGCGCTGTCGCGGGCCTATCAATCCTCGAAGGACGGGAACGACATCCCGCTCAACTGAAGGCTTCACGCCGCGAACGGATAGTCCGTGTAGCCCTCGGCGCCGCCGCCGTAGAAGGTCTTGTGATCCCAGCGGTTGAGCGGCCCGCCGGCGCGCAGGCGTTCGACCAGGTCGGGATTGGCGATGAACAGCCGGCCGAAGGCGACGAGGTCGGCCGCGCCGCTTTCGACTGCCTGCGCGGCCAGCTCCGCGTCGTAGCCGTTGTTGACGATCCACGCGGCCTGCCCGCCGGCATCGCGATAGGCGGCCTTGAAGGCGGCGTAGTCGAAGTCGCGCTCGCCCTGGCGATGGTCGCGCGCGCCGCCCGTCGACCCCTCGATCACATGGATGAAAGCGAGGTCGCGCGCGGCGAGGCCGCGCACGACCTGCTCGAACAGCGGCTGCGG
>JAEZXF010000487.1 GCA_023419995.1 Pseudomonadota bacterium
GGGCGCAGGCGCAGGTCGAGCTCGTAGAGCACGCCCTCGGCGGTGGGAGCCGAGACGGCGGCGATCAGCCGCTGGGTCAGCCGGGCGTAGTAGTGGGAAGGCGCCAGCGGCTTGTCGCCGCCGGACTCCTCGGCGGCCTCGTCATGATCGTAGAGCAGGATCAGGTCGACGTCGGAGCCGGCGGTCAGCTCGCGGCTGCCCAGCTTGCCCATGCCGAGGACCACCACCTGCCCGCCCCGCACGCTGCCGTGGCGCAGCGCGAACTCGGTCTTGACCGCGTCGAGCGCCGCCCCGATCGTCAGGTCCGCGAGGTCCGAGAACGCCTTGCCGGCGCGCACCGCGTCGATCGCCCCGGTGAGCAGCCGCACGCCGATCAGGAACTTCTGCTCGGCCGCGAAGATGCGCAGCCGGTCGAGTTTCTCCTCGTGCAGGTCCGTGCCCTGCAGGAAGGCGTCGAGGCGCTCCGAGAGGTAGGCCTTGTTCGGCAGCTCCGACATCAGGCCGGGATCGAGCAGGCCGTCGAAGACATGCGGCCGGCGGGTGATGATGGCGGCAAGGCGGGGGGCGGCGCCCATGATGGTGGCGAGGAGGCCGAGCAGCGCCGGGTTCGACTGGAGCAGCGAGAAGAGCTGGATGCCCGCCGGGAGGCCGGAGAGGAACTCGTCGAAGCGCATCAGCGCCTCGTCGGCGCGCTTGGTGCGGCCGAAGGTTTCCAGCAGCGCGGGCGTCAGCTCGGTCAGCCGCTCGCGGGCCTCGGCCGACTGCGTGGCGCGGTAGCGCCCGAAATGCCATGTCCGGATGACGCGGCAGATGTCGCTCGGGCGGGTGAAGCCCAGCTCCGACAGCGTCTCCAGCGTCGAGGGATCGTCCACGTCGCCGGTGAAGACGAGGTTGCCGACGCCGCGCGACAACTGTGGCGCCGCCTCGAACAGGGCCGCGTAGTGGCGCTCGACCAGATGCAGCGAGGTGCGGAACACCGACGAGAAGGCGTCGGCGTCGGCGAAGCCGAGCATGTGCGCGATGCGCTCCAGCCCCTCGTCGTCTTCCGGCAGGGTGTGGGTCTGCTCGTCCGCGACCATCTGGATCGCATGCTCGACGTCGCGCAGGAACCAGTACTGCGCGGTGAGTGCCTCGCAGGCTTCGGGCGTGATCCAGCCGCTCGCGGCCAGCGCCCGCAACATCTCGACCGTCTCGCGGCCGCGCAGCGCCAGGAAGCGCCCGCCGGCGATGAGCTGCTGCGTCTGGACGAAGAACTCGATCTCGCGAATGCCGCCGCGCCCGAGCTTGACGTTGTGCCCCTTCACCGCGACTTCGCCATGGCCCTTGTGGGCATGGATCTGCCGCTTGATGGAATGGACGTCGGCGATGGCGGCGAAATCCATGTACTTGCGCCAGACATAGGGCGTGAGCTCGGCGAGGAACGCCGTGCCCGCCTCCAGATCGCCCGCGACCGGGCGCGCCTTGATCATCGCCGCGCGCTCCCAGTTCTGGCCGCGGCTCTCGTAGTAGACGAGCCCGGCGCCGACCGGGATGGCGAGCGGCGTCGAGCCCGGGTCGGGCCGCAGGCGCAGGTCGGTGCGGAAGACGTAGCCGTGCTCGGTGCGGTCCTGGAGGATGCGCACCAGCCGCTTCGTCAGCCGCGCGAACAGGTCGGTCGCCTCGTAGGGCTCGGTGACGGCGGCCGCGTGCGGATCGAAGAAGACGATCAGGTCGATGTCGGACGAGAAGTTCAGCTCGTGCGCGCCGAGCTTGCCCATGCCGAGCACGATCCAGCCGGAGCCGAGGCCCGGCCGTGCCGGGTCGGGGAGCGCGAGCTTGTCCGTGCGGTGCGCGTCGCGCAGCAGGAAGTCGACGCCGGCGGCGACGCAGGCGTCTGCGAGCGCGCTCAGCCGGCGCACGGTCTTCCCCGCATCCGCCTCGCCGGCGAGGTCGGCCAGCGCGATCAGGAAATGCGCGTCGCCCTTCCGCTCGCGCAGCGCCTGCATCAGCGCCGCCTCGGCCTGTCCCTCGACGCCGCCCAGAACGGTGATCTCGCCGATCAGCGCCTCGATGCGGGCGGCGACGGGCGTGTCGAACAGGTGGTCGAGCGTCTGCGGCCGCCGGCGCGCGGCGTCGCGCAGGAAGGGCGACAGATCGAAGACGGCGGCCAGGAAGGATGCAAGCGGCGACGTGCCCGAGGCGAGGTCGGCAAGCCGCGGCAGGTCGCTTTCCCGCGCACGCTCGGCGAGATCGCCCATCAGGGCCGCCGCCTGGCCGGCATCGAGCGGCGCCAGCCTCGCCGGCTGCACGCCAAACCAGTCCTCGCCCGTCTCAACCCTGCTCATGCCGCCGCGAATCGCCCGGAAAGATCATCCTGACCGATAGTCCGGGGTTTCTGCCCGACAGTTCAAGCCTGCCGCCGTGAAATTCCATGACGGCGCGCACGAGGCTGAGGCCGAGGCCGGAGCCCGGCTGGGAGCGGCTCTGCTCCAGCCGCACGAAGCGCTCCGTCACGCGCTCCATGTCCTCGGCGGGGATGCCGGGCCCGTTGTCCGCCACTTCCAGCACGAAACCGCCGGCCTCGCGCCGGAGCGATACGGCGACCCCCGGCGCCACGCCGGAGCCGGCGGAGTACTTGATGGCGTTGTCGACCACGTTGGACAGCGCCTGCCCGACCAGTTCGCGATTGGCGTTGACGGTCGCGGCGGCGACGTCGCCGGCGGAAAGTGCGACGCCCACCTCCTCGGCCGCGGGCTCGTACAGCTCGACCACGTCGGCGACGATGGCGGCGAGATCGACCGGCGCGGTCTGCTCGGCCGAATAGCCGGCCTCCAGCCGCGAGATCATCAGGATCGCGTTGAAGGTGCGGATCAGCTGGTCGGATTCGGCGATGGTGGCCTCGAGCGCGGCGCGGTACTCGGCGGGCTTCGACCTGCCGGCAAGCGCCGCTTCGGCGCGGTTGCGCAGCCGCGTCAGCGGCGTCTTGAGGTCGTGGGCGATGTTGTCGGAGACCTGCTTCAGCCCGTCGTTCAGCCGGGCGATGCGTGCAAGCATGACGTTGAGGTTCTCCGACAGGCGGTCGAATTCGTCGCCCGAGCCGGTGACGGGAAGCCGCCCGGACAGGTCGCCGCCCATGATGCGGCGGCCGGCCTGCGACACCGCGTCGATGCGCCGGAGCGCGGCGCGGCCGACGAAGAACCAGATCAGCAGCGCGCCGATGCCCATCATGCCGAAGGCGAGGATCAGCGCGTGGTTGACGAGGTCGCGGAACTTCTCCGGCTCGCCGAGGTCGCGCCCGACGAGCAGGATCATCTGGTTGGGCAGCCGCAGCACCAGCGCCAGCGCCCGGTGGTTGCTGGTCTCGGCGGTGGCGGCCGGGGCCTCGCCGTCCTCCCCGCGCAGCGCCCGGCGCGCGCTCTCGCTCTCGCCGTAGCGGCGATAGGCGAAGGGACGGGCCGTCCAGCCCTCGATCTCCAGCACGCCCGGCTCCAGGCTCTCGACATTGCCGGACAGGATGCGGCCGTTGGGGTCGGCGATCAGGTAGAGGTTCGCGCCCGGCTGGCGCGAGCGCACCTCGACGACGCGCACGAGCATCGGCAGGCCGCCGCGGCTGTAGGCGCCGTCGAGCGCCTGCATCTCGGCGACGATGGCCTCCTGCGTCTGTTCGGTGAGCATCCGCACCGACAGCGACGACATGTAGGCGACGAGCACGCCGGCGCACAGCGTGAAGAGGATGAGGAACAGCGCCGAAAGCCGGGCCGCCGTTGTCTTCATGACGGCCGGCAGCGCCATCACTCGGCCTTCAGCATGTAGCCCGCGCCGCGGATCGTGTGCAGCACCGGGGCGCCGAAACCCTTCTCGATCTTGGAGCGCAGGCGCGAGACGTGCACGTCGATGACGTGCGTCTGCGGGTCGAAATGATAGTCCCAGACGTTCTCGAGCAGCATGGTGCGGGTGACCACCTGCCCGGCATAGCGCATGAGATATTCGAGCAGGCGGAACTCGCGCGGCTGCAGCGGGATGTCCTTGCCGGCGCGCCGGACCGTGTGGGACAGCCGGTCGAGCTCCAGGTCGCCGACGCGGTAGACCGTCTCCACCTCGCGCGCGCCGGTGGTGCGCCGCTCCAGCACCTCGATGCGCGCCAGAAGCTCGGTGAAGGCGTAGGGCTTGGTCAGGTAGTCGTCGCCGCCGGCGCGCAGGCCGGTGACGCGGTCGTCCACCTCGCCCAGCGCCGACAGGATCAGCACCGGGGTGCCGATGCCGCGCGCGCGCAGCTCGGCGCTCACCGAAAGGCCGTCGCGCCGGGGCCGCATCCTGTCGACCACCAGCCCGTCGAAATCGCCTTCCGAGGCGCGCGCGAAAC